>JAEDHZ010000164.1 GCA_016292705.1 Clostridiaceae bacterium | reverse complement strand
AATAACAGTTTGGAGTAAATTGTCAATGTTTATACTGATACTTTGAAAGAATTTTGGAAAAATAATTCTAATACATGCTTTTAGTCTGACATTTGAGCTTAATTGGAATTAAAATGTAATAAAAGTGTCAAACAATGTAATGAAATAGTCACAAATGAGTAACATATTTGACAGAATATATGGTATAATGGTAGCATAATACGGTTATAAAAATTTTGGATGTGATAAACTATGGGATATCAGTCCCTTAAATTCCTTTTGTTTTCCGCTGCGGTAATTCTGATTTTCTATGCTGTGGGAAGGTTTTTCAAAAAAGGTCAGCAGTATGTTCTGCTTGCTGCGAACCTTGTGTTTTATTTCATCTGCGGAGTGAAGTATCTCCCGTTCCTTGCGGTAACATTGTTTGCGTCTTTCTTTTCCGCAAGAGCAGTGGGGAAGATTTACGATGCTGCGGACAAACAGTTGCTTTCAGCGGCGGATGTTACGCAGAAGAAGCAGATTCGTGCCGATGCAAAGAAAAAGGCGAAGCGCTCAATGCTTTTCGGTGTTCTGATTTCGCTTGCTTTGCTCATTGTCTGCAAGTATACTCTGTTTGTCCTGAAAAATGTCAATGCTGTTTTGTCAAGACTCGGCGCAGAGCAGATTGGTCTTTTCAAGATGATCCTGCCGATCGGTATTTCGTTTTACACCTTTATGGCTGTCGGTTATGTGCTCGATGTATATTGGAAAAGAATCAAGGCGGAAAATAATTTCGTCTCATACGCTGTTTTTCTGACCTATTTTCCGCATATTGTTCAGGGACCTATCGGACGCTACGGGCACTTTTGTGAGCAGTTTGACCCGAAAGTGGGCGTTGCTCTGGATACCCAGAATCTTGCTTTCGGTGCAGAGCTTGTAATCTGGGGACTTTTCAAAAAGCTCGTTATTGCTGACAGGCTCTCGCTTTTTGTCAGCACGATTTTCGATGATCCAGGAAAGTTCAGCGGTCTGATTATGGTTATTGCCGCAGTACTTTATTCGGTTCAGATTTATGCTGACTTTTCCGGTTGCATTGATATTGTTACGGGCGTTTCGGAAATGCTCGGAATAAAACTCGCAAAGAACTTCAACCATCCGTATTTTTCAAGGACGATTCCTGAATTCTGGCGAAGATGGCATATCTCGCTCGGCGACTGGTTCAAGGACTTTGTCTATTTCCCGGTTTCAACTTCGGCACCGGTGAAAAAGCTCAAAAAAGCTTTTAAAAAGCGTGGATTCAAAAAAGGCGAGCTGCTTATTGCAAGCTCGGTTCCTACCGTTGTTGTCTGGGTAATCACAGGAATCTGGCACGGCGCAAGCTGGAACTTTGTTGCCTGGGGTGCGTTTTATGCCGTGCTCATGGTTGCCGGCAATGTTTTTGCCGATCTGAACAAATCCGTGACTGAAAAGCTGAAAATTGACACCGAGGCGTTTGGTTGGAAACTCTTCCAGATGGTGCGCACCTTTACGCTTTGCTGTATCGGTCGTGTCTTTTTCCGTGCGGAAGGGTTAAAAAATGCGCTCTTATATTTCAGAAATATGTTTTCCTCGCTCTCAATGCAGCATATTGTTGATGATAAGATTTATACCTACGGTCTTGACCGCCAGAATTTCATCTTTGTCATTTTTGCAATTCTCATTCTGCTTGTTGCGGATATTCTTGAGGAAAAAACTCCGCTGCGCAAAACCCTTGCAAAACAGAACATTGTTTTTCGTTACGGCGTGATACTGCTCGGAATTTTTGCCGTTCTGATTTTCGGAATCTACGGTCCGCAGTTTAACGCAAGCGAATTCATTTATGAAAAGTTTTAAACACAAAATATCAATTAAAACAAAAGGAAGGATTTAATCATGGAAAAATTAATCGAAATGCTCAACTCACTCTATCCCGAAATCGACTTCACAAAGGAAAAATCTCTCATGTCTGACAGAATTCTCGACTCTGCCGCCGTTGTTTCAATTATCTCTGAGATTGAAGATGAATTTGATGTTTCGGTTTCAATGGAGTATATCCAGCCAAAGTACTTTGAGTCTGCTGAAACAATGTGGGAGATGATTGAGGAGCTATTATAATGGATAAAAAGAGAATAGTCAACCTCATTGTCGGCCCGTTGCTGCTTGTTCTTGCTGTGTTTCTTCTTCCGGAAAGCATTTTTGCCGAAACGGCTGAAAGAGCCGCCGTCGGAACAGTGGCATGGATGGCATATTGGTGGATAACTGCACCGGTTGACTTTGCCGTTACTGCGTTTTTGCCGATTGCTGTGAATGCAATAATCAAAATGGCGGAAATGAGTGCAGTCATTTCAAACTATGCCTCCGAAACGATTCTTTTGCTCCTCGGTGCATCGATTCTCACTGTTTCGTGGGAAAAGACCGGACTTGACAGAAGGATTGCCGCAAAGTGTCTTTCTCTAATCGGGAGCAATCTGCGTATGCAGCTTGTTTTCTGGTTTATCCTTTCCGCTGCGCTTTCTTCCGTGCTTCCGAATGCCGTTGTCTGCGCAACGATAACACCTATTGCCGTCTCAATGCTCAAGTATGTCGGTGAGGATGATATTTCCAACAGCAAAAAAGGCTCCATGATTCTCCTTACCATTGTCTATGCTGCCGGTGTCGGCGGACTTGCAACACCACTCGGCGGAGCGATGAATCTCATAACCGTTGACTATATTCAGAAGCTTACTGGCGAAGAATATATGTATGTCTCGTGGCTCGTTCGCTTTATGCCGATTGTTGCGGTTCTTGTTGTCAGCAACATCATTTTCCTTGTTCTCAAGGTCAAAAAGACTGATACCATCGGAATAAGCCGTGCGTATTTCAAGGAGCAGTATAAGCAATTTCCAAAGCCGACAAAGGAGGAAATCCTTTCTCTTGTGCTTTTTGCCGTTGCAACCGTAATGGCATTCACAAGGCAGTTTTATGAAGCGGCGCTGCCCGGACTCAAGCCGGCATATGTGTTCATAATCTGCGCAATGATCTCATTCCTGATTACATGCAAGGACGGTTCAAGGCTCATGGTCTGGAAGTCTGTTCAGACAAAGATAGTCTGGGAACTTATCTATATTTTTGCCGGAGGTCTTGCTGCCGGAACGCTCATCAACAACAGCGGTGCAGCCAAGGCTATCGGCGAAGCGGTTTCAAAAACCAACCTTGACGGTGGCTTCATAACCGTACTTGTTATTGTTGCTCTCACAGTTATTCTTTCTGATATCACGAGTAACACCGCCACTGCTGCCGTTTCAATACCGATTGTTATAAGTATAATAAGCGGCATCGGCAAAGACCCGATACCGTATATCTACATCGCCTCAATCGGCGTAAATCTCTCATACATGCTTCCTACCTCAATTCGTGCAATTCCGGTAGGCTACGGTCTGAACCCGAAATTCATGCTCAAGCAGGGCATACCGATGACAGTTATTGTCATAACGCTGATGAGTGCGCTCGGTTATCTGCTTTTGAAGTTCTGGCCTGCATTCAGCACAGTTTGATAAAGCGAAAAGCGGATTGCCCTAATACGGCAGTCCTTACCGAAAGGAAATGATAATTATGGCCGATTCAATTTTTGAGGTCGTTTTTGAAAATGCACGCAGGAATCCCGGAAAGCTCTGCGTTGCAGACGAGGAATGTGCATTGACATACGGCGAATATGTTTCGCTTATTTCAAGATTTTCATCCGTCCTTGTTTCAAAGGGTATCGAAAAGGGTGACAGAGTTGTTGCAGAGGCCGTTCAGTCTGTAAAGTTCCTTGCTTTACAACTCGGTTTGCAGGGAATCGGTGGAATTTTTGTTCCGCTTGAACGCGGCTGTGCAAAGTCCAAGATTGAAAGCGTTGCAAAAACAGCCGGAGCAAAGCTGATTGTTACCCCGGACGGAGACGAAAGTCCCGTCACTCTTGCCTCTCTTTTTGAGGAAGCGGAAGTTGCTGATGAATATAACTACAGCGTTTTTCCCGGAAAGGACGATATCTGCGAGCTGCTTTTCAGCACCGGAACAACGGGCAAGGAAAAGGGTATCGTAGTCTCCAACAAAAGCAATATCGCCCTTGCGGAAAATGTCATGTACGGCGTGGAAATGAAAGAGGATAATGTTGAGCTGATTCCGTCTCCGCTCAACCATTCCCATGCGTTGCGCCGCTATTACGGCAATATGCTTTGCAATGCGAG
>JAEDHZ010000163.1 GCA_016292705.1 Clostridiaceae bacterium | reverse complement strand
ATTTATACTGTTGCCGATGTTCCTTATTGGGGACTGTCTACCTGTCTTACCAATGATACTGAGGTCAGAGGAAAAATTCTTACTGTTGCCCGACTTGTCTGCACCTTGGGAGCAGGTATTGTAACCGTTTTTGTTCCGATAATCACAAATGCTGTTACCGCAAAGTACAGAAACGAAAAAGGCGAAGTTCTTGAGCAATACATTCTGCAAAATGCCGATACACTTAAATGGACATATTTCATTTGCGCTGTTGTTCTGGTTGTTGCAGCCATCCCGATGTTCTTCTATGGTTTTAAGAACACCCGGGAACGATTTACATCAACAGAACAGCCTCCCTCATTTATTCATAATATCAAGCTACTTTTCAAGAATAAGCAGCTTTTGCTCATCGTTATTTCCGGTATTTTCGGCGGTGCAAGAATGGTGTATTCTTATACCGGCGGTCTCTATTTCGCAAAGTATGTTCTTAAAAATGAAGGCCTGTTCAGTGTAATCACAATGCTTGTTGTTCCGGGCGGACTTATTGCTTCTGTACTTGTTCCCTGGATGAGCAAAAAGTTCACAAAGAAGTGGTCATACATCTATGTTCATATTCTCGGTGCTGTTGTAATGTTTGCAATGTACTTTATCGGCTATGACGCACCGTGGAAGCTTGTTTTCTGCGGAATCGGTCTTGTTCTTCTTGGAATTCCGCAGGGTGTTAACAACATTATCACTTATGCAATGATAGGTGATACCGTTGACTACCTTGAATGGAAGACCGGCGAGAGGGCAGAGGGCATCTGCTTTGCAATGCAGACTCTTATTAACAAAATCGGTATGGCTGTCGGCGCTTTCATAGGCGTATTCTCATATAGTTGGGCGGGAATCAACCCGAAAGCAACTCCGGCAATTACTCCGGAGGGTGAGCAGCTTCTTTGGAACATTCTTATCCTTGCCGGTGCAATCAGCATGGTTGGAACAATCGTTCCGATGTTCTTCTATAAGATTACTGAAAAGAAGCAGAGAGAAATGGTTGCTGAAACTGAAGCAAGAAAAGCTGCACAGGTTAAGTGATTTAATTTTAAGATTGAAAGGAAGAAGTATATGGCAAAATCACCATGGTACAAGGAAATGTCTGTATATCAGATCTGGCCGCGTTCATTCTGTGACTCTGACGGAGACGGAATCGGCGATCTCAAAGGTATACTTTCAAAGCTTGATTATATCAAAAGCATAGGCGTTGACGCAATCTGGTTTTCGCCGCTTTATCCATCGCCGCAAAAGGATTACGGCTACGATATTGCCGATTACAAAAACATCAATCCCGAATACGGAACGCTTGAAGATTTCAAGCTCGTTCTTGATGAGGCCCATAAGCGTGGATTAAAGATCATAATGGATCTTGTTGTTAACCATACCTCAGATCAGAACAATTGGTTCCTTGAAAGCCGGAAAAGCCGTAATAATGAATACAGCGATTATTACATTTGGCGTGACGGACGCAAAAACGGAAAAAAGCCACCGAACAACTGGCGTTCAACTTTCCAGGGCAGTGCATGGGAATATTGCCCGGAAAGAGGACAGTATTATCTCCATGTTTTTGCAAAGGAACAGCCGGATCTGAATATGGATAATCCCAAGGTTCGCGAGGAAGTCAAGGATATCATGCGGTTCTGGCTTGATATGGGTGTTGATGGATTCCGTGAGGATGTAATTACCTTTATTTCCAAGAAAGAGGGCTTGCCGAACGGTTTTCCGCTTCCGGTTGCCGCCGGCATTGAACACTACATGAATGGCCCGCATCTTCTTGAGTATCTTTCGGAATTTCGCAAGGTTACTGATGAGTATGACTGCTTCACAGTCGGCGAGGCACCGATGATGACACCGTCCCGTGCGCTCAAATTTATCAAGGAAGGTGACGGACAGCTTCTTGACATGATGTTCCATTTCCAGCACATGGGAGCGGATAACATTGTCACGAACTGGCTTTTGACTCCGTTCAGACCCGGGCACCTCAAGAATGTTTTTGCAAAGTGGCAGAATAAGATGGCAAAAGGCGGAGGTTGGAATGCACTCTACCTTGAAAATCACGACCAGCCCCGTGTTGTCAGCCGTTACGGTAGTGAAAAATACCGTGTTGAAAGCGCAAAAATGCTTGCAACAATGTGCTTCATGCAGAGCGGAACTCCGTTCATTTACATGGGTCAGGAAATCGGCATGACCAATGCAAACAAGATTGACAGCCTTGAAACATACAAGGATGTTTCAACAATCAATAACTTTGGAATGTTCAAGGCTCTCGGTTTTTCGGAAAAGAGATTTCTCAAGGTTTGCCACCGGGCTGCGCGCGACAACGGAAGAACCTCAATGCAGTGGGATGACAGCCCGAATGCCGGTTTTACAACGGGTACACCATGGTTTTATACCAATCCTAACTACAAGGAAATTAATGTAAAGGCCGCCGAAGCGGATGAAAACTCTGTTCTTAATTATTACCGCAAACTTCTGAAGTTCCGCAAGGAAAATGATATTGTTAAGTACGGCTCATTCAGAATGCTCAAAACCTGTTCGCATATTTTTGCCTATGTCAGAGAATACAAGGACGAAAAAATGCTTGTCATCAACTCTTTCTCTGATGGTGAAATTGCTTTCAGAGCGCCTGAGGATTTTGATATGAGCAAGGCTGAGCTGGTGCTTTCAAACTATGAAAGTAATCCGGTTATTCATAATGGCTTCATTACCAAGCCATACGAAACAAGAGTTTATTTATTGAAATAATAAGATTGTTGAATAGGGGCTGTCTGTGTGTCAGTCCCTATTCTATTCGATAACTTTATAATTTGTTTTTGAACTTCTTTTAATGTGTAGAACAACAATACTAATGCTTTGGAAAAGTGCGCATAGTGTTACAACAAGCCTGTGGTTGAAATCAACCGCACAGACGAAAAGCATGATTGCAAAAGTGTATGAACCGTAGGTTGCCGATTTGAGCAAAAGACCGAATATTCCGGCAACAAACAAAGCTACAAGAAAAATCCGTAAATCAACAGTTAAAGCAAAGGCAACGGCAACAGCAACGCCTTTGCCGCCCCGAAACTCAAGCCAGAACGGAAAGCAGTGGCTGAGGAATGCTCCGAAAGAGCACAAAGCAATGGCATCAATGCTGTTTACACCCGAAAAGATTATTGTGCAGATTATTGATGGAATTATTGCTTTGAGCATATCGCAAAATAGGACAAGCGCACCAAGCGTTTTGTTAACAAAAAGCAGTGTGTTCATTGTTCCGGGATTTCCGGAACCGATGTTTCTGACATCCTCATTTCTGAATAGCTTTACAAAGATGTATGAACTTTGAAAATTTCCGAAGAGATAACCTATTGAAACGCATAACAATTGCTCCATTTTATCACCCAGTATATTTTTTCAGTATAATGTCAAAATATGCAGTGAATAAAAATCACTTGATGATAAAAAATATAATCAAGGGGGAGTAATATGTCATATATTCAGGTTATACTGACTTCTTTGCTTTCGGTTGTAGTTTTGTTTTTAATAACAAGGCTGATCGGTTATCGTCAGCTTTCTGAGCTCAGTCTGTTTGATTACATTAACGGAATCACAATCGGTTCAATTTCTGCGGAGCTTGCAACATGCAAAAAGGATGAAGTTGTTGAAATCCTTATTGCAATGATTGTTTACGGTGCTTTCGCAATAGTTCTCGCTTTCATTACTGATAAATCAATAACAATGCGCAGAGTGATCGTCGGCAATCCTACTGTTCTCATGAAAAACGGCAGACTCTTTTACGAAGGATTCAAAAAATCACGACTTGATGTGAATGAGTTCCTGATGAAGTGCAGGAACAACGGGTATTTTGACATTACGCAGATTGACACTGCAATTATGGAACCAAACGGTAGGGTAAGTTTTCTTCCCGTATCTGAGGACAGGCCCGCAACACCAAAGGATATGAAAATTGCCGTAACGCAGGACGAACTTGTTGCAAATGTAATAATCGACGGAAAGGTGATTGAAAAAAGCCTTACTGCTATCGGCAGGGATTCAGCATGGCTTCGCAATCAACTCAAAAGTCGAAGGCAGACTGACCTGAGTCAGATTCTCCTTGCAAGCTGCGACAGCAAGGGAACGCTCACTGTGTTTCTCAAAAGCGATAAAAAGAGCAGCAGTTGTCTTGAAGTTTAGGAGATTATTTAAACTTTA
>JAEDHZ010000162.1 GCA_016292705.1 Clostridiaceae bacterium | reverse complement strand
TTCAGGCTTATGTATCAAGTCCGAAACTTACCGAAAGAGCCTTATCAATTCTGTCCATGTCGGTTTCGCAAAGATTGCCCATGTGCTCACGCAGTCGCTTTTTGTCAAGCGTTCTCACCTGTTCAAGCAAAACAATCGAATCCTTTGCAAGCCCGCAGCCGTCCGCATTGACCCTGATATGAGTCGGCAGATTCGTTTTAGTTCGCCTGCTCGTTATGGCGGCGGCTATAACGGTCGGGCTGAACTTGTTGCCGACATCGTTCTGAACAATGAGCACCGGTCTTATACCGCCCTGCTCAGAGCCAACAACCGGGCTCAGGTCTGCATAATATATATCGCCTCGTTTGACATTCATTGCATTAACTCCCTTTCGTGTTGACAGTATTATTCTGTCCTGACTTTCGCTGTTTTAATCACGCGGGGAGCAATATTACCGTTATATTCTATGCCATGTCCTGCCCGGGCGTGAAAGCATAATCATATATCCCGACACGCAGGGTTTCAATTTCACCGTTTTCATCAAGCGAAATCACAGCTTCACCGGCGGCACAATCAAAACGGACATTTCCGGCAAAGACCTTTTTTTCAGCTGTTCCCGCCGAAGAAAGGGATTCAAAAAGCGTTTGAACCCCCTTTTCGCCGCCAAAAAGGTTTTCAAGACTTTCAAGTGAACATTCTGCCTCATCAAGACCAAAGGACAAAACTCCGTTTTCAAGCCTGAACACGCAGTTTTCAATTTCCTTTGGTTCTGTAAGTTTCAGAATTATTTTTTCCGGACTTTGATAGCTCAATTCACCTGAAATCCGCCTTTCTCCCTCAAAAAATGAAATATTGGCTTTCATCTGTTCAAGTCTGAATTGATTTCCTCCGCCTGTTTTTGAACAACCGCCAAAAAGCAAAAGCATCAGCAACATAAGCAAAACAACTTTTTTCATGAAACATACCCCTTTTCAAAAGGTTTCATGAAATTATATTTTTATAAACCCGCCTTTATTCTGTTGACAAAAACAAAGGGTTGCAAACAGCAACAAGCATTCTGCTTGCAGTGATTGCAGCCCGGTTTAATTTATAAAGCTATTTATGATGTTTGATAGTTACAGAGAAGCTTTAAGAATTTCAAGAATATCGCTTTGCGTAAGTGGAGCCCATGCGTTTTCAAGTCCTTCATTGACAGCAATGTGGTGAGCCATTTCCTCAAGGCGGGATTCATCAATTCCGACATCCCTGAGGTGCATCGGCATTGAGAACGACTCAAACAGTTCATATACGCTTTCAATGGTCTTTTCCGCAATTTCTTCATCTGAAAGATTGGAATCGATTCCGAAAATATGCGTTCCGAAACTCACAAAGCGCTCAATTGTGTTTTCGTTGAGGATATGCTTCATCCAGCGTGGGGTGATAATTGCAAGTCCCTCACCGTGGGTGATGTCATAGTATGCGCTCAGTGCATGTTCAATTCCGTGGCATGGCCAGCCTGAATGGCTGTTACCGATTGAAAGGATGTTGTTGCAGGCAAGAGAGCAGTCAACCATAAATTCACCTCTCGCCTCATAGTTTTCAGGCTCTTTCAAAGCAATTTTTGCATTTTCAATGAGGCTCTTGATTGCACTTTCACACATTCCGTCAGTCAGAAGTGAATGCTTTTCGCAGAAGTACTGCTCAATGATATGGTTGATTGCATCCGCTGCTCCTGCGGCAGTCTGCTTTTTTGAGACAGAAAAGGTATAGCACGGGTCAAGAATTGAAGCGTACGGGAAAAGATGATTATCAATATATCCAACCTTATCATTGGTCTCGGTTCTTGAAATTACGCACCCGCTGTCATATTCCGAACCTGTTGCGGCAAGAGTGAGAACATCAACCAAAGGAAGCGCCGCCTTTGCTTTAACCTTGTATGTTATGAGATCCCACGGTTCTCCGTCATAGAGCGCACCGGCGCAGATTGCCTTTGAGCAGTCAAGAACGCTTCCGCCGCCAACAGCAAGAACAACATCAATGTTATGCTCCTTGCAAAGCTTTACCCCGCCGAGAACACTTGTTGTATACTTTGGATTCGGCTCAATGCCTGAAAGCTCATATACTTCAAAATCAGCAAGCAGTTCTTTTACCTTGTCATATAGGCCGATTTTTTTAATGCTTCCTCCGCCGTAGGTCAAGAGAACTCTTTTGCCGAGCGGCCTGAGAATATCAGGAAGATTTACGATGGCACCCTTGCCGAATATGAGTTTTGTCGGAGTACAATAAACAAAATTTTCCATATAAAACACCTCTGTAATATTTGATTATTCAAAATCTGCAAAAATTTCACGAAGTTCCTTGACGATATCACTCGGAAGTATTCCGGTTTTTGAATATCTGTCAGCAAGGACATCGGCGCAAAAGCCGTGAATATACACCGCCGCTGCCGCCGCATCAGGAATTCTCAACCCACGGGCGCAAAAAGCGGAAATCATTCCGGCGAGAACATCGCCGCTGCCGCCTTTTGAAAGGCCGTTATTACCAGAAGCATTGACATATACCCTGTCCGAGTCAGGTGAAGCAACCACTGTGTTTGAACCCTTGAGAACAACATATACACCGTGTTCTTTTGAAAGCTGTCCGGCATAGGAAACCCTGTCAGACTGAATCAGGCTTGTCTGAACTCCGGTAAGGCGGCTCATCTCACCGGGATGCGGTGTCAGAACAACAGGAGCTGAAATGTTATCCAAAAGAGACTTGTCTGCGGCAATGATATTGAGCGCATCTGCATCAACAACAACGGGAACCTTTGAATTTTCAAGAACTGCTTTGAGCACCGCACCGGTGTCCTCATTAACACCGAGACCACATCCTATTAAGATTGCATCAAACTTATCGAGAGAGGCAAGCAGCTTTTCAATGCACGAAGCACTTAGCGTTCCGCCTTCGTTTTCCTCAAGCGGCATGAAAAGCGTTTCCGTGAGTTTTGAAGTCATGGTCTGATAAAGACATTCAGGGAAAGCGCAGGTCACAAGACCAACGCCGCTGCGAAGCGCCGCTTTTGCGGCAAGAACAGCCGCACCGGGCATTGATTTGCTTGCGCAAATCGAAAGCAGATGACCGAATGTACCTTTATGAGCACACGGGTCACGCTCCGGAAAAAGATTGCTGATTTCGGTCTTGTTATAAGTATACATTGAATTACTGATGAAGTTATAGCTTTCCTCGGGAATACCGATGTTTGCAATAATAATATCGCCGCAGCAATCTGAAGCCGGATGAACAATGTGCGCAGGCTTCAGGGCAGAAATTGCAATTGTGTAATCGGCAACAAAACAGTTCGGATCGCAGTAGCCGCTGTCGCAGTACACACCGCTCGGAACATCAATTGCAAACTTGAGTCCCCTTGCGTTTGACATTTCGTTTATCAGCTGCTTCATATCCTCGGAAATTGAACCGTAAAAGCTGAATCCGAACACGGCGTCAACAACAACATCCGCACTCTTGACTGTCTGAATAGCTTTCATTCTGTCCGCATCATACCAAACGGTAGGAATTGCAATGTCAACTGCCATTTTATACATATACTCTGCCTCAGGGCTTCCGGGGTAGCCGGATGCAAGAACAATTGTTACATTATAGCCGTTTTCAGCAAATTTGCGGGCAACAACAAAGCCATCGCCGCCGTTGTTTCCCTTTCCGCAAACCACGGCAATGTTGCGCCTTCTTGTTTTATCGTTTTCAATTATATTCCGTATATTGCGTGTACACGCCGCACCGGCATTTTCCATCATTCGCTGATAACTGAGACCATATTTTGCGGTATATTTTTCAACCTGCTTCATTTCGTCACAGTTGAGAAGTCGCATAATATTTCCACCTTTCAGAAATACAATTTGTTTTCAGATTATTGTATCACACTTTTGTATAAATTTAAATATTTTTTCGACTAAGACTTGAAAAAAAGTTCAATTTGTGGTAGAGTAGCGAAAGATAACGCAATGAAAAAGAGAGTAAGCGTTCCTTTTTCGTTTCAGAGAGAAGCGGTTTTTGCTGTGATCCGCTTTATCGGAAAAACGCTGAAGTTCACTTTGGAGCGGTGAGACTGAAAGGCTTACCAAGTAGGTCTCAACGGGCTACCTCCGTTAGAGGGTACAAGGAGTGTTTGCTTTTTGCAAAAATTAGGGTGGTACCGCGGAGTTTTTTGCTTCGTCCCTATTTTGGGGACGGAGCTTTTTGTTTTGTCTCTTATTACAT
>JAEDHZ010000161.1 GCA_016292705.1 Clostridiaceae bacterium | reverse complement strand
AAACAGCGGTTCCGCAAAGCAGACAGAGTGTTCCGGGAACCGGCCCGAAAACAAAGCAAACTGAAGAAAGAACAATTGTAACTATGGTTGTTATCGCAAGTGTTATTTTGAAGTTTTTATCGATCATTTTCTATCACATATCCTAATCCGCGAACAGTTTTAATTATTGAAGGACAAGTCGGGTCATCTTCAATTTTATCACGCAAGCGCTTGATATAAACGGTGAGAGTGTTGTCATTAACAAAGTCTCCGTCAACATCCCAGATTTCTTCAAGAAGTTTGCTTCTTGAAAGAACATGACCTCTGTTGTTGAGAAATGTCAGCAGTAACCGGTACTCCATGGCTGTCAGTATGATATCCTCATTATTCTTTGTGACCCTTGCTTCGCTGAGATTTATACAAACATTACCGAGTTTTACCGTTGATTCGGATTTATCCTTTCCGCATCGACGCAGGACACTCTTCATTCTTGCAATAAGCTCCCTCACCCGGAACGGCTTTGTAATGTAATCATCTGCACCTATATCAAGTCCCATAACAACATTTACTTCATCGTCATAAGCAGTGAGGAAAATTACGGGAAAATCGCCCTTTTCCTTGACCTTACGACATATATCATATCCGCTTCCGTCGGGTAGGTTGATATCAAGAATATAAAGTGCAAATGTCTGATTTTCAATTATGTTTTTAGCCTTGGCAAAGGAATTTGCATGTGTAACAGTATAGCCCTCATTTTCAAGGGAATATTTAAGACCGATGCCTATTGCTTCATCGTCTTCAAGAAGAAAAATTTCCATTCAAAACACCTCGGGAGTATTGTAGCACATATTTCTTCTTCTTTCCATTACAATTCAGTAATAAAAAAACGGCGGAAAACCGCCGGATAATGGTTATTCGCCGAACCAGGACTTTGCATAAGCGGCAATTCCGGGAACAAGAGACTTAATCTCCTTACCGGTTGTGTTCACGCAAAGATGATAGCTTTCTTTTTTTCCCCACGGTGAATCGCAAAGCAATGCACGGTGTCTTGCACGGGCAGCATCGATCTGCTTGATTCTTCTTTCATATTCACGCCTTGTCAGTTCTTCGTCCTCAGGTGCACGGTCGATGCAACGATCAATTTTTGAAAACATATCGGCGTGAACAAAGATGTTAAACGGATAATACTCGCTCAGAATCACATCAGCACTTCGTCCGACAATGACAAAATCTTCACCCTTACGAGCAAGCTGAATTATAAAGCTCTGCTGTGCAACGAGAACTTTTGTGTAATTCTGCTGTGAGATATCGGAAAAGGCAAAGGAACGCCCGAAAGAAAACGGAAATGATCTTTCAATTCCTGTTTCAAGTATTTTTTCAACATAGCTTTCGTTCAGTTCGCTGTTTTTTGCAACTGCCTCAACAATTTCTCTGTCATAATAGGCAATACCGAGTTCATCGGCAAGTCTTTTTCCGATCTCTCTTCCTCCGGAACCGAATTCACGGCTGATTGTAATGATTCTCATAAGCTGACGCTCCTTTCATAGTTTTGTGATATTATTTTAACATTATTTCACGCTGCTTGCAACAAGAATTCAGCAAAAACAACAAAAATGTAATCATTGAATCGTAATTGTTGTTGACAAAAACACTATAAAATGTTAAACTATTTATGAACAAAATACACTTACTATTATTGTGAAGGAGTTGTATGTATGAAAAGAATACTTTGTTTGATTTTATCACTCACTCTTCTTGTTTCTTCGCTTAGTGTCGCTGCTTTTGCTGAAGATGCTACAGAAAAAAACGACTTTGGCTTTGATTTATCAGAGCTGGTATCAGAAAAGATTAATGAAGCGGATTTCAAGAAGGCTCTTGAAAACTACAATTTCAATGGCGACATTCCTGATGAGTGCAAAACACCCGAGGGCCAGTATGACATTGAAAAGCTTGTAACAAGCGGTACCGCTTCCAATGTTTATATGTTCGGTCTTTCAATTGACTTCCTTTATAACAGCGGGGAAAAGCTTCTTTGGGCAAATCTGCCATCCGCTGTTGATCCTTATTGCACAAACTGCAAGAAATACTATTCGCCTGAATCCGTTCCGACAAAGGTTTGCCCTGAATGCGGAAAAGCACTCAAAATTGATACAATATACAACGACATGGCTCTGGCCTGCGGAAACCTCAACTTCTGTCTCAAAAACATAATGACAAAATATTTTGACGGAGACAAGCTTTACACCGAGGAAAACGCAACGAAGATCTGCAATATCATAGGCCATCTTTTCTTCACAAACTATAACGATGAGAAGATTGAATTTGATGTCCCCCTTGTTGCAGATAACGAGGAAAATGTCAATCTGTTTTATGACACCATTGCTGAAAAGAGCGGTCTCAAAGAGCTTATTCAGAGGAACTGGTGCGATGTTCCGAGACTCAATTATAAACCTCTGCTTTATACTTTTGGTGTAAACTTCCAGGATTTCCCTGTTCCTGACAGAGATATATACAACTCAAAGTTTGTTTCAAGAATTCTCCTGAAGGCTGTTGTCAGCTCAATTATGGAGCGTGGTCCGGTTGACTATCTCCTTGACATTATCTGGGCATTTTCAAGAACTTATGCTGTTTATCTCTATGAGCCGGTTAAGGCACTTTTCAGCGTTAAGATTGCAAGCGGTCTCATTCAGGAAGATGAGCTTAAAACCTTCAAGGGACTTCTTAACCTGATTTTTAACAATAACAATCCCGAAGACACATCGAAGCTTCAGTTTGTAACGCCTCCGGTACGCAGATTCGCAACTTCTTCCAACAGCACTGAGCTGTTCTTATATGTTATAATTTATCTCAATCTTGTCGGCAAAAACGGCAACAACCCTGCTGTTATTAACAATATTAAGGACAACATTAATGCCGGAACTATGCTTGACAGCAGTGACAAGCAGTATCTTGTGACGATTGTTGATGGACTTTTCTGCGGAAATCTTGGTGAGCTTGTTCCGATGCTTGCAAATTATTTTGTTGAAAATATTTCTGTTCTTAAGGATTCTCTTTGGCAGAAATTTGTAAAGGTGATCAAAAACTTTATCAACAACTTTGTTAAAGTAATTGACACAATTTACAAAAACTTCCTGAATATCGGACATTGGGGCGACGATGTATAATCTTTTCTCTCCTTGCAAACAATAAAACAGAGCCCGGACGCCGTGTTAAGGCTGTTCGGGCTTTAAGTTTTATTCAAAGGTGGTAAAAGCAATGAACTGCAACAATGCAAACAAATCTATCGGTTGCACAGTTGAAAAGTGTGCCCATCATTGTCATTCCGAAAACTATTGCACCCTTGATCAGGTTTCAATCGGTACTCACGAGTCCGATCCGAAAGTTTGTCAGTGTGTTGACTGTGAGTCATTCACACCCAAGAACTGACGAGCTACGAAAGCTGCCGATTGCGTTTCGGCAGCTTTTTGCTTGACAATGAGCACAGGCTTGATTAAAATGTATCAAAAGGCGGTGAGAATGTGAAAGTTGCTGGAATAATCAGTGAATACAATCCGTTTCATAACGGACATTTTTATAATATTGAGCAAACACGCAAGTGCTCAGCTACGCACATCGTTTGTGCAATGAGCGGCAACTTTGTTCAACGCGGTGATTGCGCATGCGCTGAAAAGCACATCAGAGCAAAAGCTGCTGTTTTGTCCGGAGCTGACCTTGTTGTTGAAATACCAACTCCGTGGGCATGTTCGGGGGCTGAAAGTTTTGCGCGGGGCGGTGTGGGAATTCTCGCTGCGCTCGGAATGGATGTTTTATCTTTCGGTTGTGAAACGGATGATTTATCATTGCTGACAAGAGCTGCGGTTTCTGTTGATTCGCCTGAAATTGCCCCGTCAGTCCGAACTTTTTTGTCGGCAGGAAATACATATCCCGCTGCACTCCAAAAGAGCGTTGAACTGGCTTTCGGGAGTGATATTGCTGGAATTCTCTCATCACCAAATAATACGCTTGCTGTCGAATATATCAGGCAAAAACTGAAACTTTGCGCTGAATTTGAATTGCTCCCGATAAAAAGAAAAAACGCCAAACACAACGATAGTACATTAAAAAACGGTAACATATCCAGTGCAAGCGCATTGCGCAGGATTTGTAATCCTGATGAGATAAAACACTATATTCCTGATGTAATGTATACTGAACTGTCGGAAGCGAAGAAAGACGGTCTTTATCCGTGTAGTCTTGATTATGCAGACCGTGTCAT
>JAEDHZ010000160.1 GCA_016292705.1 Clostridiaceae bacterium | reverse complement strand
AGTCTCTGAAAATATAGGAAAAGCGCTTTCTATTCTCGGGCATATATCTGAATATGCGCAAAGTTACTTCAGTAAGTACGCCGAAAGTTCCTTCGGAGCCCATCATGATCTGATTAAGGTTCGGTCCGGTTGCTTCTCTTGAGTAATGACTTGTCTGGAAATTTCCGATAGGAGTTGCATATTTCTGAGAAAGGACGATATCGGTAATGCAGCCGTAATAGGTGCTGTTCTGACCTGCGCCCCTTGTGACCGTCCAGCCGCCGACGCTTGAATATTCAAACGACTGCGGAAAATGACCGCAGGTATAGGCACGCTTTGCGCCGAAGTTTTCAACAGCATTGTTGAGGGTTTCCTCAAGCTGCGGTCCGGACATACCGGCCTGAACTGTGATGGTCTGGTCGGTTTCATTGAAGCGTATAACCTTGTTGAAGCGCATTCTCATATCAAGGGAAACGCCGCCTTTAATCGGCTCAACACCCCTTGTTACCGAAGAACCGCCGCCGTAAACATAAAGCGGAATGTCGTTTTCCGTGCAATAGGCAACAATTTTTTCAATCTGCTGCGTTGTGTCCGGATAAATGACAACATCCGGAAGCGAGTCAATCCTGCCCTCACGCATACGCAGAAGGTCATAGGCAGTTTTGCCGTATGCAACGGAAAGGCGGTTATAGTCTGCCGTTGAAACATAGGCGTCACCGACTGTTTCACGGAAGAATCTGATGTGCTTTTCGTCCATATTGCTCTTTTGCTTGAGTTCAACGGTCTCCCAGCCGATGTCAATGGGATACTCTCTGAAATCATCGTCAGTCATGATGAATTTATCTTTCATCATTTTGTAAAGGCTCTCCTTAGGATACTTTACAAAGTCCGGGTCTCCCCAGCGAAAAATTGAACGGTAGCTGTCCTTCGGTGCAGCTTCCTTAATCCATTTCGGCTCAAAGCCCTTATACGGTTTGGTACTCATTATGTCTTATCCTCCTTAAAGTATCTATTATCTCATATCTTACGAAAGCACAGACCGGCTGCTTACACCTTCGGCAAAACCTTTTTTCTGAGCTTTTTATAAAGCGGTTCAAGTCGTTTATACATTTTTGAATAAACATTATTATATATTCTCATATACAGTTCATGGTTTTTCATATCCGGTTCATAAATGTGTCTGACCTGAACCATGCTTTTTGCCGCTTCTTCATAATCTTTGAACTCGCCCTTTGCAACAAAGGCAACCATTGACGAGCCAAGACCACAGGCTTCATGGGTCTGAATACACTTTACAGGCAAACCTGTTACATCCGAAAGTATCTGGCAGACAACCGGGCTTTTTGAACCGCCGCCTCCGACAAAGACTTCCGTAATCTTTTTTCCGGACTGCTTTTCCATTGTTTTGATTCCGTCCAGAAGCGCAAGGTCTATGCCCTCAATTATTGCCCGATAAAAATGGCGTTTTGTGTGTGCATCTGAAAAGCCGATCATTGCGCCCTTTGCAAGCGGATTCGCCATTCCTGCACGCCAATACGGCTGCAGAACAAGTCCGTCGCAACCCGGCGGAACATCATTGAGATGGGAATCAAGAACCCGTTCAACCGACCATCCCTTTTCCTTTGCCTCCCTCTTTTCCTCGTCCGCAAACTCCTTGACGAACCAGGAAACCATCCAATAGCCACGGTAAATCTGAAATTCCGGGTTATACATATCGTTGGGAACGGCAGGATATGCAGGCAGGAACTTCTGCGGTTCAAAGTAATCCTTAACCATCATCTGAACGGTTGCGGAAGTGCCGAACGAAACGGCAGCCTGATAGTCCTTGAGAACGGAAAGCCCGAGCGTTTCGCAGCCCTTGTCAGAGCCGGTTGCAATCAGCGGCAAGCCCTCGGGTATTCCGGTTATTTCGCTTATCTGCCTGCTTATTGTTCCGATTGTCTCGCCCGAGGGAACAAGCTCGCAGAGCTTTTCTTCGGGAACATTGCACACGCAGCGGGTGAGATTATTCTTGCTCATCCAGCGACGGTTTTTATAATCGAACGGAACATGACCGACCATGTTGGCAGCAGAATCGCAAAGGCGACCTGTCAGCTTATAATTGAGATAGGTCGGCAACATAACATACTTTGCGGTTTTTTTCCAAATATCCGGCTCATTTTCCATAATCCAGTTGCAAACGGAGTTCTTGGTCTGATCCTTAACGGTATCCTCCATTTTGACAAGCTTGAACATGAGTTTTTTTATCGGGCCGAACCTTTCGTCCTGCTTTGCCTGCCGTTCGTCAAGCCATACGATGATGTCACGAAGTGCTTTGTTGTTTTCATCAAGGCAGAGCACAGTGTCACGGATTACGGTCAGAGTGACAGCAATGACGCTTTTCATTTTTTCTTCGTTCCTTGCGCAAAGTTCCTTTGAAACGCGGCAGATTGCGTCAAAATAAAAGTCAGGACACTGCTCGGCGTGGCCGGGACTTTTTGAAACATAGGGAGTTTCATAATTGTACTGGCAAACATCCTCAAGCTGACCTTTTTTGTTGACAAGCATTGCCCTGGCACTCTGCGTACCAACATCAAAGGTCAGAACAAGTTTATCTGACATTTTTCTTTTCTCCTTTTTCAGTTATTTTACGGCTTGCTTCTTTGTTTTTTCTTTGCGGCAGTTTTTCGGTTGTTTTTCTTCTTCCCTTTTAATATTCCGGAAGCTCACTGAGCACGGAGCTTGTTGCAATGACATCAACACCGAGCGAAAGAACATTTTTGATTACAACATCTCCCCTTCTGAGCTTTTTGCTGACTGTAACATGATTTATCTCGTTCATCACGGCAAAGATTTTTTCCTTGGGTATCTCTGCTGAAACCCTGACCGGAAGAACCGGTGCTGACGGGAACACCGTTTTGACAACAGAGGAAATTGTCCGCTTCGGTGCAGTCATTTCGTCCGTTGCAAAGGTGACACCCCTTTTGCACTTGTTTCCGGAAACAGAAATTCCGTTTTCGTTTTGTGTAATTTCAAGCTCGCAACTGTTCGGACAAACGATGCAGACTAACTTCTTCATTTTTTATCGCCCTCCAGTGTTACATCAATCCTGCAGTTTTCCTTGAGTCCGACTTCAGAAAGGTCAAGGACAAGCCTTTCCATTTCCGGCGGACGCAGGAACGGATATTTCTTTTCTTTAATTGTTTTTCCGTTCACTTCAAAGGTGAGTTTACATTTATCAAGAACATCACGGCTTCTGAAATAGAAGCAGACCTCTTTCATATCCTTTGAAATGTCAATTTTCTGCGGAACAATATATGCAATGTTTTCATCCGGAGAAACGGTGGCAAGCTTTGTTTTTCCGCCGTCAAAACAGCACGCTCCGTCTGCAGCGGTCACGGCGCTTTCGGAAACATAGTCAACAAGGTCATTGACATGAAGCGCATTGCCGCAACTGAATATTCCGGGAATGCTCGTCATCAGGCTCTGGTCGCAGACAGGGCCTTTTGTTTTCGGGTCAATTTCAACCGAAAGGCGCTCGGCAAGCTCGTTTTCCGGAATAAGACCTACGGAGAGGATGAGACCGTCACATTCAACAAAGCTTTCCGTACCGTTAATCGGTCGCATTTTTTCATCAACCTTTGAAATTTCAACTCCGGTGAGTCTGTCCTCGCCGAACACCCTTGTCACTGTATGGGAAAGGTAGAGCGGAATGTCATAATCATGAAGGCACTGATGAATATTCCGGGTAAGCCCTGAGGGAGTGCTCTTTGCCTCATAAACGCCGAGAACCTTTGCGCCCTCAAGAGTAAGGCGGCGAGCCATGATAAGACCGATATCGCCCGAACCCAGAATGACGCATTTCTTAGTCGGCAGCTGACCGAGAAGATTCGTAAGGTTCTGCGCTGTTCCGGCGGTGAAAACACCTGCCGGCCTTGTTCCGTGGATATTGACCTGCTTTGCAGTCCTTTCACGGCAGCCTGTTGCAAGAATGAGCGTTTTTGCCTGAACGGTGAAAACGCCTTCACGATTCACAAGAGTGATCGTGAACAGGTCTTTTTCCTTTTCAACATCCGTAACAAAGGTCAGCGTTGTGACATCAGCCTTAGTCTCTTTGAGCATATCAATATATCTTTCGGCATATTCAGGGCCGGATAGCTTTTCCGAAAAGCGGATGAGACCGAAACCGTCATGAATGCACTGCTTGAGTATTCCGCCGAGTCTTGCCTCACGCTCAACAAGGAGAACGCTTTTTCCCTTTTCATCGCATCTCACTGCAGCTGCA
>JAEDHZ010000159.1 GCA_016292705.1 Clostridiaceae bacterium | reverse complement strand
CTTTCGGATTGCAGGAAGAGGCGGATGTAAAAATTCTTTTTGATTCTTCGCTTGAAAACGAGCAGTATAGAATTGAGTGCACCGAAAGCGGACTTACAATTTTTTCCAAAAGCGAAGCCGGTGTACTTTATTCAGCTGTCTCTCTGCGGCAGATTCTGTTTTTTGAAGAGGACAAAGAGGAAAAAGGGTTTGAGATTCCCTGCTTTGAGCTTTTTGATAAGCCGAGATTCGGTTATAGGGGAGTTCAGCTTGATGAATCAAGACACTTCTTTGGTGAAGAAACAGTGAAGCGTTTGCTGCGGTTGATGGCTTTTTATAAACTCAATGTTCTCCACTGGCATCTGACGGACGACCAGGGATGGCGCATAGAGATAAAAAAATATCCGCTTCTGACCCAAATAGGCTCAAAGCGAAAGGATACGGGTATTCACGGTTGGCACTCCACCGATTCCGAGGGAAAGCCCTATGGCGGTTACTACACTCAGGAACAAATCAGGAATATAGTTGAATATGCCCGGAGTCTGAACATAACAATAATTCCTGAAATAGACATGCCGGCGCATTTTGCCGCTGCAATGGCTTCATATAATTACCTCGGCTGCCGTGAGATTCCGTGTGAGGTGCATTGGTTCTTTGGCGGAGCCGTTCCGTTCAAAATGGGCTGGAAGGATTTCAACCGTTCTGCCTGCGCCGGAAAGGAAAGCACCTATGAATTCATTTTCGGCGTCATTGATGAGATTGCAGAGCTTTTTCCTGCAAAGTATTTCCACATCGGCGGTGATGAGGCTCCCAAGAATGAATGGGAAAAATGTCCGCATTGCAAAAAGCGCATGGAGGAGAACAACCTGAAAACGGTTGACGAGCTTCAGGGTTATTTCAACAACCGTGTGGCAGAATACCTCAGCAAAAAAGGAAAGTCGCTGATTGTCTGGAACGAGGCTCTCAGTGCAAACAACCTTGACCTTTCTGTTGTCGGTCAGTATTGGACACCTAAGGAAGATAAAAATGTTGAACGGGAGCTCAAAAAGGGCAGGAAAATGATAATCAGCAAGCATCAGGCTTTCTATTTTGATATGTGCTACTGCCAGTATCCTCTTATTAACACCTACAATTTTGAACCGACGAAAAAAATAGTTTCGCCTCAGCTTGAAGAACAGGTGCTCGGAATGGAAGGACACCTCTGGTCGGAATGGATTGCAGACAGAGAAAAGCTTGATATGCAGCTTTTCCCCCGTGCGCTTGCCCTCTCCGAGGTTTGCTGGACGCCGAAAGACGGTAAGGACAAGGAGAAGTTTTTTTCAAAGCTTGATTTTCATAAGCAAATTCTTTCCGTTTTCGGTGTGAACTATGCGGAGGACGAAATTTCAATGCCAAAGGGTTTTTGGCATCGCCGCCATGAGGTGAAAATGTGGAACTGGAAAGACCAGGACAGAGAGTTCAGGGCAAACCGGAAGCTGAAAAACGGTCGCTGAAAGAACAATTCCAAAAACAACAAAAAAGAACCGCCCCGGTCAATTCCGACAAGGGCGGTTTTTAATTAGCTTTTTTAAAAAAGTTAACGAAGATAGAAATTAGTCCTTTTTCTTCTTGAGACAAACAAATGCTGCAGCAGCTGCAACGCTGAGAGTGCCGAGAGCTACGAAAACGGTCGAAGTATCGCCGGTTTTCGGAGTCTTTGTTGTGGCAGCAGCAGGCTTGGTCGTTGAGGGCGCTGTGGTAGTGGTGGTTGTTTCTTCTTTTTCACCGCCGCCGATCTGACCGAGACCGATGTACATGTTAGCAAAGAAGTTAACGATGTCGTTATCAAGAAGTCCTTCAATTGTGGTGGTGTCAATTCCGAGACCGGAAAGACCACTCATGAGGGAGTCCATGATGCCGGACATTGCGTCCATTGCGCCGCCTCCGCCGGAAGCCGATGAATCGCCGCCTGCGCTGTCTCCACCGCCGAGGCCGCCGAGACCGCCGCCAAGATCACCGAGACCGCTGAGGATGCTCGAGAAATCGAACGAACCGAGGTCAAAGCCTTCAGTGAGTGAGCTGAGGTCAAATCCTGAACCGGCAAATGCACCGGAAATCGTGTCCATAAGCGAGGAGATGTCAAAACCTGAGGCATCGCCTGAACCGCCGAGAACGCCGCTGAATGCATCGGTAATAGCACTGAATGCACTCGGATCAATCATTCCTGAAAGGCTTGAAAGAACATCGCCGATACCGCCGGCAGCCGAAGCATCACCTGACGAAGAATCTGTTCCAACGCCTGCAACAAGACCCTTGAGTGAATCAAGGTCAAGGTTTTCAAGAATCTGACCTGCATCGCCGTCACTGAGACCGCCGAGATCAATACCACCGAGAAGATCACCCATGGAGCCTGTGTCAGCAGCCATTGCGGGCACGATTGAGCAGAAGCAGAAAACAACTGCAACCAGAACGCCTAAAAACTTTTTCATGACAATCATTCCTTTCTAAATATTTATATCAACAGCTTTCGCTGAAAATATACAGATTGTTGAAAAGGCTACTCATTGATTATACAATATATAGACCTGAATTTCAATAGAATGTTTAAATTTTTATAATAATTCGGCACATTTACCAAGTTACAAAAACATCCAGGCCGTCAGTTGTGTAGTTCTTGTTGAGTCTGAGTCCGTTCTCTTCAAGAGCACCGCAGAAGGAGAGCAACATTCTTGCGTCCTTGAGCGTGATTCTCGCCTGAACCGTAAGTTCTGAGCGGTCAGAGAACTTGTCAAGCTTTCCGGGAACAAAGCCGGTGCACCACCAATAGGTTGCATATTTTCTTGAAAAAATCTCCTTGCCCTTGCGGTAGCAGGTCATGGACATCTTGAGCGATTCTTCGTCCGTGGCGCAGTCGTAATGTTCAACCTTTCTGCTTTCCGGTTTGTTGTATACACCGATTTCGGCACCGATAAAGACGAAGCCGTACTGACCTTTCCAGAACTGGATCATCCAGTCCTTTTTTGCATAGTTGAACTTGCAACGCATGGTGTCATAATAGAAAACGATGAACGAAGCGCCGACATCATAAAGCTCGTTGAAGCCGAAGTTGCGCTGCCAGGGATCCTTGTTTGTGTAGTAAACATCGCTTTCGGGGTCGTATTTATAGCCGAGGAAGCCGTCGGAAAAGACTGCGGCAGAATTGATAATCTCCTGCGGAGTCTGCTCTTCAAGGGGCTTTGTGGTTGTCGGGGCTGTGGTAGACGGTTTTGCGGCAGTGGTGGGAGCAGTCGTCGTGGTTAAAGTTGTTGAATGATCCGTTGTGCTCTGCGCAAAGGTTGTGAAAAGGTTGGTTGTGCTTGCGTCTGCCGCATCAGTGATTGAAAGGCCGGTCGTTGCCGCAGTGCTCGGCTGAGTGGGAACGGTTGTCGGCTGAGTTGTTGAGGGTACGGTAGTCGTTGTTGCCTGAGTGGTGATGGTAACGGGCTGCTGAACCTTGGTATTTTTGTTGAGTGCCCTAACCCCGAGGAACGAACCGGCGCAAACAACAACAAGAGCCACAAGGGCGATAATGGTTGTTTTTGATTTACCCATCTTATTACCTCCTTGATTCTGAATAACCCAAAATCTATCTTTTTTTCGACATAAGAGTACAGAATATATCAACTAATAGGATAGCAAAAATCTATTAAAAGGTCAAGTGCTTTTGTTAAATAGTCATAAACTTAAAAGTTTTTAAGCGGATTTTCCTCATTATGGAAACGGAGGGTTATGTATGATTGGTTTTGGTGTGTCAGTACGGAAAGATTTAGACTTCAGCAAGGCGCACAAAAGCCGCACATTGGCTTTTGTGTCAAATGTGCGGCAGTTTTGTTTTTTTGTGGGCTCAGTCTTATCAAATTATGCTGTTAGCCCAGTCAATAACATCTTTGCAGACAGTGTCAAAGCATCTTGATTCGTTGAGAATCTCGTGCCTTGCGTCATCATAGAAGTGCAGAGTAACATTGGTTTTTCCTGCGTCTTTGAGCATATTGTATACTTTTTCAACGCCCTTGCTGTATTCGCCGACGGGATCCTTTGAGCCTGAAATCATGAGAACGGGGAGGGCTTTTGAATATCCGTCAGCCCATTCTTTGGTTGATACTGAGGCAAGCAGGGAGAACATATCTCTGAAGCCGTATGCAGTGAAAAGGAATCCGCAGTATTTGTCAGCAATATATTTGTCAACCTCGTCATTGTCCCTTGAAAGCCAGTCAAAGCTTGTTCTTCCCTCAAACTGCTTGTTGTATGTTCCGAAAGCGATGTTGTCAATCATCTTGCTGCGGTAATGAGAGCC
>JAEDHZ010000158.1 GCA_016292705.1 Clostridiaceae bacterium | reverse complement strand
ACTGCGGTGCACGGCGAGCGCCTTTGAGACCGTATTTCTTTCTTTCCTTCATTCTCGGGTCACGGGTAAGGAGACCTGCCTTCTTGAGCGGAAGGCGAAGCTCTGCATCATACTGAAGGAGAGCTCTTGAAAGGCCGTGACGGATTGCGCCTGCCTGGCCGGTTACACCGCCGCCGGCAACACGGCAAACGATGTCGAACTTACCGTTAGTGTCGGTGATATCAAGGGGCTGACGAACAAGGAGCTTGAGGGTTTCAAGACCGAAGTAATCGTCGATGTCTCTGTCGTTGATGGTGATCTTACCGCTGCCTGCATAAACGCGGACTCTTGCGATTGACTTTTTTCTGCGGCCGGTGCCGTAGAAGAACGGAGTTGTTTCGTACATTTTCATTTCCTCCCTTTCAATTAAAGTTCAACAGCTTCGGGCTTCTGAGCTTCGTGGGCGTGCTGAGCACCTGCATAAACACGAAGTCTTGTCAGCGCCTTGCGGCCGATGGTTGTGTCGGGAATCATACCCTTAACAGCCTTGGTCATAACGAACTCGGGCTTATCTTTCATAAGGGAGCTGTACTTAACCTTCTTCATGTTACCGATGTATCCGGTGTGATGGTAGTACATTTTCTGATCAAGCTTTTTGCCGGTAAGAACAGCCTTGTCGGCATTGATGATGATAACATGGTCGCCACAATCTGCATGGGGAGCGAATGTGGGCTTATGCTTTCCGCGGAGAAGCTCGGCGGCCTTTGCGGCAACATGACCGAGATGCTTTCCCTCGGCGTCAATGACATACCACTTACGGGTGATGTCGCCGGCTTTCGGCATATAGGTTGACATATTCTTTTCCTCCAATCAACATTTAAATGCTCCGCCATTCTATCACAAGCGGTTTTGTTTGTCAACAGCTTTTTTGCAAAATTTTGAATTGCATTAACCGTGCTCGTTTTTTCTCTCTTTTTCTTTTGTTTTCATATAATTTGCTCGCAAACGGATTTTGGTTTTTTCGTCAGCTTTCAAGCTCTTCAATAACTCTGATTATATCATCGTTTATTGCAAGAGAAGCAAGGAAGTCATACTGCGTTTTGCTCTTGTTGATGAGAACAAGCTCCTTCCCGTTGAAATATCTGATATATGAGGCGGCAGGGTATACGCTCAGACTTGTTCCGACAACGATCATTGCATCAGCTCTTTCTATTGCTGATATTGCCCGTCCGACCGTTTCTTCGTCAAGCGGTTCTTCATAGAGAACAACATCCGGCTTGACAATGCCGCCGCAGGAACAAAGGGGCACGCCGTCCGCTTTCATAACATATTCAAGCTCAAAGCTTTTTGCGCAGTTTCGGCAGTAGTTTCGCATAATGCTGCCGTGCAGCTCAATAACATTTGTGCTTCCGGCCCTTGTGTGCAGGGAGTCGATATTCTGAGTGACAACAGAGACGGTTTTTCCTTTCCTTTCAAGTCCGGCAAAATATCTGTGCGCCTTGTTCGGCTTTGCGTCGGGAAAAATCATTGCAGAACGGTAAAAATCATAAAACAGCTTCGTCTGCCTGTTAAAAAAGGTTGCGGAAAGCATCTCCTCCGGTGGATAGCCGAACTCTCTTTTTGTTTTGTAAAGTCCGGTTTCCGACCGGAAGTCGGGTATACCGCTCGGGCAGCTTATACCGGCTCCGGTAAAGACGCAGATACGGCCGCTGTTTTCAATTATATCTTTAAGTTTTTTGATTTTTTCTTCCATATTCGATCTCTCCTTTTTACGATGTAATTTTACCACCGCAGCAGTAAAAAGTCAAAACCCGCCCGGATTGGTTTGACTTTTGTCGGAATATATAATATAATCATCGTTAGTATTCAGGTAAAGGAGCGCACCGCAATGACAGACAAAGACAAGTATATCTCGCCGCTTTCAACAAGATATGCAAGCGACGAGATGCAACACATTTTTTCGCAAAACTTCAAATTCAGAACATGGAGGCGGCTGTGGATTGCCCTTGCAAAGGCAGAAAAGCAGCTCGGACTCGGCATTACCGATGAGCAGATTGCAGAAATGGAAGCGCACAAGGACGACATCAACTATGATGTTGCCGAGGAGAGGGAAAAGCTTGTCCGCCACGATGTTATGAGCCATGTTTATGCTTACGGCGTTCAGTGCCCGAAAGCGGAACCGATTATCCATCTCGGAGCAACAAGCTGCTATGTCGGAGACAACACCGATATTATCATTCTGCGTGAAGCTTCAAAGGTCATCCTAAAAAAAGCTGCGCAGGTCATGCGCAATTTGTCCGCCTTTGCGGAAGAATATAAGGCTCTTCCCTGCCTTGCATACACACACCTCCAGCCGGCACAGCTGACAACGGTCGGAAAAAGGGCAACGCTCTGGATGTATGAGCTTGCGCAGGACATTGAAAACCTGGAGTTCCGGCTCAAAAACCTCAGACTGCTCGGTTCAAAAGGCACAACGGGTACTCAGGCAAGCTTCATGGAGCTTTTCGGCGGTGACGAGGAAAAGGTTAAAAAGGCAGAGCAGCTGATTGCAAAGGAAATGGGCTTTGAAAGCTCTGTTCCTGTTTCGGGCCAGACATATTCAAGAAAAGTTGATTACTTTTTCCTTTCTGCGCTTTCAGGTTTTGCGCAAAGCGCATATAAATTTGCAAACGACCTGCGTATTCTCCAATCGTTTGAGGAGATGGAAGAGCCGTTCGGAAAAAATCAGATAGGCTCGTCCGCAATGCCGTATAAGCGCAATCCCATGCGCAGCGAACGCATCTGCTCGCTTGCAAGATATATCACTGTTGACGCACTCAACCCTGCGCTCACAAGCGAGGTTCAGTGGTTTGAACGCACACTTGACGACAGCGCAAACAAGCGCATTTCCGTTGCGGAAGCTTTCCTTGCGCTTGACGCTGTGTTTGAAATATACATCAATGTTACAAGCGGCCTTGTGGTTTATGAAAAGGTTATTGAAAAGCGGGTCATGGAAAAGCTGCCGTTCATGGCAACGGAAAACATCATGATGGAATCTGTCAAGCGGGGCGGAGACCGTCAGCAGCTTCATGAAATTATCCGTGTCTACTCCCACGAGGCAGCAGCAAAGGTCAAGCTTGAGGGCGGAAGAAACGACCTCATTGACCGCATTGCGGCCGATGAAAGGATTCCGCTTTCCAAAGAGGAGATTGAAAACGAGCTTGATCCCAAAAAGTACACCGGAAGATGCGCCGGTCAGGTTGATGAATTCCTTTCGACCGTTGTTGCGCCGATTCTTGCACGCTATGACGGCGAGGAAATCACAAGCGAATTAAAGGTCTGAGAAGGCTTCTGCACACATCAAAAAACAAAGCGAGCAGCCGCACAGCGGTTATTGCTCGCTTTTTTGTATTGACTTTTTTCTGCTGTTGCAGAGCGTATTTATGCCTTTGCCTTGTCTGCGCAGCCGAGAACATTGTTAATCTTGTGCTCAACCATGCCCTGGATTGCTTCACGGGCGGGCTTGAGATACTGTCTCGGGTCAAAGTGATCGGGGTGAAGAGCAAAGTGCTCTCTGACAGCAGCTGTCATTGCAAGACGAAGGTCGGAGTCAATGTTGATCTTGCAGACAGCCATTGTTGCGGCCTGTCTGAGCATTTCCTCGGGGATACCGATTGCATCGGGCATCTCTCCGCCGTACTTGTTGATTTTTTCAACAAACTCGGGAACAACAGAAGATGCTCCGTGGAGAACGATCGGGAAACCGGGAAGTCTCTTTGAAACCTCTTCAAGAATGTCAAAGCGAAGCTGGGGCTTCTGACCGGGCTTGAACTTGTATGCGCCGTGGCTGGTGCCGATTGCGATTGCGAGCGAGTCAACACCGGTACGGGTTACGAAATCATAAACCTGATCAGGATCGGTGAAGCAGGCGTTCTCTGCGGAAACATTGACATCGTCCTCAATTCCGGCAAGCTGGCCAAGCTCACCCTCAACAACAACGCCGTGAGCGTGCGCATAATCAACAACCTTCTTTGTCAGAGCAACATTCTCTTCATAAGGAAGGTGAGAACCGTCAATCATAACAGAAGTGAAACCGCCGTCAATGCAGCTTTTGCAGGTTTCAAAATCGGGGCCGTGGTCAAGGTGGAGAGCAATGGGAAGTCCGGTCTCCTTTTCGGCGGCCTCAACAAGCTTGACAAGGTAGGTGTGGTTTGCATAGGCTCTTGCGCCCTTGGATACCTGGAGAATGAGCGGAGCATTGAGCTTTTTTGCGGCTTCGGTGATACCCTGCACGATCTCCATATTGTTGACGTTGAAAGCGCCGATGGCGTAGCCGCCCTCATAAGCATCCTTAAACATCTGAGTTGTTGTTACTA
>JAEDHZ010000157.1 GCA_016292705.1 Clostridiaceae bacterium | reverse complement strand
ATGAGGCTCTGAAAGGTATCATGGCATCAATTTATTGGAAACCCACGCTGATATGGTATATTGATAAGGTTCGCATTATGAACCCTATTCAAACTGAGGTCAAGGGAATCAGACCGATAAAGTATAACGGCGGAAATGACTTAGCATATTATACATATTTAAAAAACTGTTGTTATCAGGTTCAAGCTCACTTTGAATGGAATATGAATCGTCCCGAGCTTGAACAGGACAGAAACGAAAACAAGCACCATAATATTGCAAAGCGTATGATTGAAAAGGGTGGCAGACGAGATATCTTTCTTGGTGCACGAGAATGTCAGGGATATGTAGAGCCTTGTGATTTCGGAGAAGGAGAGGGTCACTACGATAATATCCCGGAATTAAGCTTTGGACTTATGTATCACGGAATAACCTATGCGGACGAAGCTTATAACAATGAAACAGCCGGCAAGATGACGGTTAACCTGTGGAAACCGGAAATGAAAAACGGAATAATTACTTTTTTAAGACCGGAAGAGTGTCCGTATCACAAAGCTCTTCATGAAATGAAAATAAAAACTTTTGATCCGGAAGAGGATAATTTTTCAGGATTAAAGGAGTTTGGGGAGGTGTATTGATTTGGGATTGATGCAAAAAGCCATTGAAACCTATGATAAGATGTCGCATCTGGTCGGCAAAGAAATTGAGGGTAAAGAACCGCTCGCTTCGATTGGTCACATTATTACCAGAGCAACCATTATGATTACAATTGATTCCGATGGAAATTTCGTGTCGGCAGCTGCGGTTGACAAGAAAATACCTATTCCCGTGACAGAGGAATCTTCGGGAAGAACTTCTGCGCCTGTCGCTCACGGTCTTTGTGATCAAATTTGCTATGTTTGTCACAGTGATTCTGACGACAGCAAAAACCGGCTATATATTGCACAGCTGGAAGAATGGGCAAACTCAGAATTTACCCATCCGAAGGTGGAAGCTGTTCTGAAATATGTCAAGGGTGGAACGGTAAATCAGGATTTACTTGCAAGCGGGTTACTTAAAACGGACGATGGAATAAAAATCAAAAATGATAAAGATTTGATTTGCTGGTCTGTGTTGGGACTTGATTCTCCCGGATATGTTTGGACTGACGAAGAGCTGCAAACTCTTTATTCAAAATTTTATCTGTCAAAGATCAGCGAAAGAGAAAAGTCCTTATGTATGATCTCCGGTGAAGAAACTGTTTGTACTCAGCAAAATCTCAAGGGTATTTTTTCGCTCAACGGAAACGCAAAAATAATTTCCGCCAACGATAGAACAAATTTCACCTATAAAGGTCGATTCGCAGATGACAGAGAAACTTTTGAAATCGGATATGAGCAATCTCAAAAGGGGCATAATGCGTTGAAATGGGTAATTGCAAATCAAGGCGTGACGATTGGAAATCGAGTTTTTGTTTGCTGGAACCCCGATGGAATTAAAGTTCCGCAAATTCATTTACCTTTTTTAACTTCAGAGAGCAAACCGGCAGAGCCGACAGACTATAAAAGACAGCTTTTTGAAGCTCTTCAGCTTTGTAAAAGCACATTGAAGCCGGATAAGGATGTAATTGTTGCAGCCTTTGATGCGGCAACAACCGGAAGACTTTCAATTGCTTATTATAGTGAATTCAAAAGTGAAGACTTTGTTGAACGGCTTGCATATTGGGATGAAACCTGCTGCTGGATCAATCGCTTTGGCGTTTCTTCACCGTATCTTCATTCTATTGTTAAATTTGCATTCGGAACTCAACGAGGCGATAATGAAAATGCAAGGATTGAGATTGATGACAGAATAGAAAAACAACTTATGCAAAGGCTTATTTTTTGCAGATTGGAAAAGCAAATTTTCCCGAAAGATATTATGTGCGCATTGTTTAACAAATCAAGCAATCTTCAAATATATACAAAGAGCAACAGATCAAATCTTTTATTTATCGCTTGTGCGGTAATTAGGAAATATCACCATGACAAGTTTAAGGAGGAATGGGAAATGTCTTTGGAAAAGGACAGGAATGACAGAAGCTATCAATTTGGCAGATTGCTTGCTGTTCTTGAAAAAATCGAGTCAGACGTTTTGAAAGAAAGAAACGAAGACAGAGAAACAGGAGCATTAAGACTTCAGTCGGTTTTCGTTAGGCGACCGGGATATGCCGCAAAAATTATTATGGACGGATTGAAGACGGCATATTATCCGAGATTGAGTGCAGGCAGACGGGCATATTATGAAGCCATGATCGGTGAAATATTTGAAAAGCTTTCACAGTTCTTTGATGATGATTACAATAAGCCGCTTACAGAAACATATCTGTTGGGCTATTATTTGCAAAAGAACGAGATGTATAAGAAAAAAGAAAATAAAGAAATAATGGAGGAAAATGATAATGAGTAAGTTTGAAAACAAGGTAGATTTTGTTGTGTTGGTATCCGTCAAAAATGCAAATTCGAACGGTGATCCGCTTAACGGCAATCGTCCGAGAACCGATTACAACGGATTCGGAGAAATTTCCGATGTTTGCATCAAGAGAAAAATCCGCAACCGCATGCAGGACATGGGCAATGAGATCTTCGTTAAGTCTGATGAAAGAGCAGATGATGGATTTATCTGTCTTAAAGCTCGTGCCGAGTGCCTTTCTAAAATAAAGTCACAAGAAGAGTTTGCTAAAACAGCTTGTGAAAAGTGGCTCGATGTGCGTTCGTTCGGACAGGTTTTTGCTTTCAAAGGATTTGACTGTGCTTCAGTCGGAGTGAGAGGACCTGTTTCCATTCATCAGGCAGTAAGTGTTGATCCGGTTGAAATTGAATCAATGCAGATTACAAAAAGCGTAAGCGGCGAAAGAAAAAACGAAAAAGAACGTGGAAGCGACACCATGGGAATGAAGCATTTTGTTCGTTTTGGTTTGTATGAGATAAAAGGTTCAATCAACGTTCAACTTGCCGATAAAACAGGATTTTCTGCAGAAGATGCACAAACAGTTAAGGAGTGTCTTAAAACCTTGTTTGTCAACGACGCTTCTTCCGCAAGACCCGACGGTTCAATGGAAGTCGTTAAACTCATATGGTGGGAACATAACTGCAAAGACGGTCAGTATTCATCGGCAAAAGTGCATCGTTCGGTAAAAGTCAAACTTAGCGAAAGTGTTTCTGTCCCGACAAGTGTTGATGATTATGATATTGAAATCGAGAGCTTGGAAGGATTAACGCCGGAGATTATTGATTGTGTGTGACAAGGATTATCTCCTGATTTCAGGTTTACAGCATTTTGCCTTTTGCCGCAGACAATGGGCGTTGATTCATATTGAACAGCAGTGGCAGGAAAACTTTCTGACAGCAGAAGGTAGAGTGATTCACAATCGAGTTCACGATGCAGGGGTTAAAGACTTTAGGAATGGTACGCTGACAATCAGAGGCTTGAATGTCAAATCAGAAAAGCTTGGTCTGACCGGAACCTGCGATGCCGTTGAGTTCGTTCCAAGTGATGAAGGAATTACTTTGTCGGGATATAAAGGCTTATGGAAAGTATATCCGGTTGAATATAAGCACGGCAGCTCAAAAATCGGAGATTGTGACCGGTTACAGGCGGCTGCACAAGCCTTATGCCTTGAAGAAATGTTTAGCAGCCAAATTGATGAGGCTCATATTTTTTACAATAAAACGAGACAGCGGGAAAGATTTATAATATCGCATGAACTTCGTGAAAGAGTAAAAGATATGTCATCTGAGATGCATGATTATTATTCAAGAGGATACACGCCAAAGGTAAAGCCAAGCAAATCATGCCACAGCTGTTCGCTGACGGAGTTATGCTTGCCTGATTTGATGAAACCAAAGGATAAAAATGTGAAAAAATATATGGCTTCACATTATCGGGAGAACGAATTATGAAAAAGCTGTTAAATACGCTTTATGTCACAACCGAAGATGCTTACCTGTCGTTGAATGGTGAAACTGTGGAAGTTGTATTTACTAACGATGTTAAGAAAAACATTCCAATTCATACATTAAATTCAATTGTATGTTTTTCATACAAAGGAGCTTCTCCGGCACTGATGGGTAAATGTGCCGAAGCGCAGATTCACTTGTCATTTTATTCTCCGAGAGGGCGGTTCTTAGCAAGCGTTATCAACAATGAAAACGGAAATGTATTGCTGAGAAGAACACAATACCGTGTTGCGGATTCTCCTTATGAATCGCTTGACATTGCAAGGAATATGATTTATGGGAAACTTTACAACTCAAAATATGTTTTGCACAGAGCAACTAGGGATCATCCTTTGCAAGTCGATTGTTCATCTGTTTCAAAAAGCTGTGAGAACATTTCAA
>JAEDHZ010000156.1 GCA_016292705.1 Clostridiaceae bacterium | reverse complement strand
TTAAATCTCGATAAGCTTCCTTGCAACCGGCAAAAACTCTTCCATATCGGCAAGCTCAATGGCACCCTTATCGGCAAGGGCGGGAGTTTTCGGGTCAATGGGAAGCGAGGCGAGAAGCTCTGTTCCAACCTGCTTTGCAATTTCAGCTCCGTCGTCTCCGCCAAAAATTCTGTGGGCCTTTCCGCAGTCCGGACAAACAAAAACGCTCATGTTTTCAATGATTCCGACAATGGGAACATTCATCATCTTTGCCATGTTGACTGCCTTTTTAACGATGAGTGAAACAAGATCCTGCGGAGTTGTAACAACAATAATTCCGTCAACGGGAATGGACTGGAAAACCGTGAGCGGAACATCTCCGGTTCCCGGAGGCATGTCAATGAACATATAGTCAACATCGCCCCACGCAACTTCGGTAAAAAACTGCTGAATAACACCGCTGATAACGGGACCGCGCCAGACAACAGGCGAATCCTCCGTTTCAAGCAGGAGATTGACAGACATAACACGGATTCCGGTGTTCGTTTCCATCGGAAGAATTCCGGTTCCGTCCGCAACGGCTCTGCCCTTGAGACCGAACATCTTCGGAACGGACGGGCCGGTAACATCTGCGTCAAGAACAGCGCACTGCTTTCCGAGGCTCTGCATTGCAGAGGCAAGACGGCAGGTTACGGAAGATTTTCCGACTCCGCCTTTTCCGCTGACAACTGCAAAAATCTTTTTGATGTTGCTTGCATTGTTCTGCTTAAAGTGCATATCCTTTTCACTGCATTTTTCTGAGCAGGAGGAACAATTTCCGCTGCAATCACTCATTACTGATACACTACCTTTCAAATATGCCGAAAATGTTTGTTTTCGGCTTTTATATTGTTATTTTATATACAAAAGTATAATTCAAACTTAAACTTTCGCACATTGAAAACCAAATTAAACCGAGGTCAGAGAATACTCAATCGCCGAGAATACGGCCGACAATGTTTGCAATAACCTCCGGTCTTGAGGAAACATAAAGAAGTCGTTTTTTGTCCCGGAGGCTGTTTTTGCCTTTCATCACGCTGAAAAGCGAACGGACGGCAAGCATTTCCTCCAGACCGGCGCAGGGATTGAGGAGTTCAACGGTCTTGCTCTCTCCGGCGCAAAGGTCAAAGTAATTTTCCGAAAAGTCTCCGGTCTCGCCCCGGCAGGAAAGCTCAACATACCGTGCATATTTTTCCGCACTTACCGTCACATATACCCGACCGGCGCGAAGAACCGTTTCAAATCTGAGCTGCGGGTCAACAAGCTCAAGTTCATTGTTTTCGCAAAGAATAAGGCGGCTTTCGCTGACAACTTTTCCGTCCTCGCCGGCAAGTCTTGCAACAAAAATGTTTTTCTTTTTTCCGACGGAGGAAAGCGGAATGCTCATCAAAAAGCTGCTTGAAAACGCACGGACAAAAACTGTTTTTTCCGTTCTCATTCCGTGAGCACCCACAGTGCTTTCGCTGAACACGGTAAGCTTTCCGATGAAGGATTCCCTGTTTTCGTTTGTGATATAAATGTTGACGAAATTCTTTTCCTTTTCGCAGCTGACATGAAGATTTTCATAAAAATGTTTTGCACCGAACATTACGGCTTTTTTGCCGTGCTTAACATCAAGAGCTGCCCATGAAGCACTCTGCCAGCAGTCGTTGAGCTGCCAGAAAAGTATTCCGGCGCAACGATCAGGATTCCGGCGGAAGTGCTCCGCCGCCGCCTGCATATATTCAAGCTGAAGAATCTGAGTGAGATATCTCCGCTCATCCTCGCTGTTGCCAAGGGTGAAGTGCTTTGCAAGGTAAAAATCAAGCCGTTCTTCGCCGAGGTCGCAATACTGGTTCGCTGTGAGCGGAAAGTTCGGATATGACTGCATTCCCAGCTCGCTGCAAAAACGGGATAACCGTTTTTTATAGTAATCCTTTGTTCTGAAGCCGTGCCATGTGTTCCAGATGTGGCTGTCACCGCTTGAATCGCCGGAGGGATCCTTCATGTATACTCCCGAACCGGGACTGCATTCGTGATAAGGCGTTTCTCCGTCATAACGGTTAATCAGAGCAGGAAGCGTTTTATAGAAAAACTCGCCTGTGGTGTTGATGAAGCTGCGCCTGTTCACCCAGGCAAGGGACATTGACTCAATCTCGTTGTTTCCGCACCAAAGACAAAGCGACGCATGGTGACGGATTCTTTCAACATTCTGCGCAATTTCCTCTTTGACTTCGCAAAGAAAGTCGCTGTCCATAAACGGATATGCACAGCAGGCAAAGGCGCAGTCCTGCCAGATGAGTATTCCCATTTCATCGCAAAGGTCATAAAACTCATCGCTTTCATAAAATCCGCCGCCCCAGACACGCAGCATATTCATGTTTGCGTCAACAGCCTTTTGAAGAACATTCACAATGTCCTCACGGGTAACGCCCGTGTAAATCATGTGGAGCGGAACGAGGTTTGCGCCCTTTGCAAAAATCGGTTCGCCGTTTATGTAAAAACGGAAACTGTTTCCGTAATTATCCTCATTTTTATCGAGGTAAAGTGTACGCAAACCAATGCGCTTTTCCTTTTTGTCGGCGGTCATTCCGTCATCGGAAATGACGCTTGCCGAAACGGTATAAAGGGGCTGTGAACCCATTGTGTTGCAGTACCAGAGCTGCGGGTCATCAACAACAAACCGACACTGCATATTTTCATCGGCATGAACCTTTTCGGTTCTTCCGTCAGGATAAGTAAGAGAAAAAATTATACTCGCCTTTTCGCTCGTTTTAACGGTTGCGGAAATTGACCAGCTTTCCCTTTCCTTTTTCTGCCGGACATCAAGGCTTTCTATCACAGGATGGGAGAACAGTCGCAGCTGTGAATGACCTGAGATTCCCTGAACGCAAATCGGTGCGGTAAAGTCCCAGCCGAAGTGGGAAGCAGGCTTTCTGATATGCGGGTGGTGGGGAATACCGTTTGCATTGGAAGGAAGAGAAATGCTTTTCTCCTTTTGCTCAATATACTGTGTCATTGAGAGAAACTCAATGACAAGCTCATTTTTGCCTTTTTTCAGTTCGCTTTTAACATCAAAGTCATAATAGCGGTGGCAGTTTTTGCAAAATGCAATTTTCTTGCCGTTGATTATAACATTGCAAAGGGTATCAAGGCGGTCAAAATGCAAAACTGCGTTTTCGCTTTCAATATCTTTTTCCGAAAGCGTAAATTCTTTTTTGAGTATAAAGCTTTCGTTATCGGTAACATAAACATCCGCCGCTCTGTCCGCATAAAGCGATGTGAAAAACTCGTCATACACTTTTTTTGTAACAAAAAGGGACGGCACCGAAATCTCATGCTCGCAAAGCTGCCATTTTCCGTCAAAACTGATTTTTTTCATTATTCTGTCCCCTGTTTCATTCAAGAACGATTTTTATAACTTCCTCCGGCGTATCAACAATATATGTTGCGTTGTGCTCCATGAATTCCTCTCTTGAACCGTAGCCATAGGTCACACCAACGCTGTCAACTCCTGCTCCTGCGGCTCCGTCAATGTCAAAGTATCTGTCGCCGACCATGAGGGTTCGTTTTTTGTCTTTGTCACCCAGTTTTTCCATGCTCTGAAGAACAAGGTCGGTTTTTCCGGGGTGGTTGCTGTCATCAAACTGCGTTCCGACAACGGCGTCAAAATACTCAGTCAGTCTCAGATAGTCCATGACATCATAGACCAATTTTATGGGCTTTGAGGAAGCAATGCCGAGCTTTACTCCGTTTTCCCGGAGCGTTTTGAGCGTTTCAAGCATACCGTCATAAACAAAGCACTCATAGATACCGATTTTTTTGTATCTCTCACGGTACTTTGTGATGTACTGCTCAACCTCGCTTTCGTCAATGCCGTAAAAATTCACATAGCTGTAATGAATCGGCGGGCCGATGAATTTTTTGAGGTCGGAAAGGTCGGGAACCTCATTTCCCATCTGCTCAAAGGAGTATTGAAGGCTTTTGAGTATTCCCTCCCCGGTATCAGTCACCGTACCGTCAAAATCAAAAATAACATAGTCGTAGTTTTTCATTTTTCACCCCGAAATGTTTTTTTGTTCTCTCATTATAAAAAATTTAAATTTGTCGGGCGTCGCTTGAGGCGCCCGGTAACCTATCCCAAAACTGCCTCGTAATTTTAAACTTGTATCTTGTTCCTTTGTGGGTAAATGGAGCAAACGGTTTTTGTCCGTCCGCTCCGCTGGGGGTAACTTTTGTCAATCGTCACAAAGGGAACCACCTCGAGCGAAAAATATCTATTATCTATGGCACTTATCCGTAAAGGAACATCCTATAAGTTAAACTGTCAGAACCCTGCCACAAGCGAAAATGCCGTTACTCTTCCGTCCTCAAGAACAATGTTGCTTTCGCCCT
>JAEDHZ010000155.1 GCA_016292705.1 Clostridiaceae bacterium | reverse complement strand
TTGTGTGTTTTTCACATAGTATTATTGATGTTGCATCGGTCATTATGGGCTATCAGTGGTTGAAGAAATGTAATGATTCAAAAGAATATAATACCTTTGGTAAAATATTATATCAAATACCCATAGAAACAGAAATATATGTTTTATCAGCCTTATCGTATATAAAGAGTTCTCTGTGCCAGCCTAAAGATGCCCCTTCATCAATTTTGATAAATCTGTCCAATGTGTTGTCATATATGCAATAGAATATATTTCCGAAGTTTTCAGTAAATTCGTCAGGATTATTTCTGTATAAACCATGCATAAAAAAGACGCCTATAATTTCCTCACACTGATTTTTTGTAGGCTTTTGCCATATACCGTTATTGATATCCTTTTCAACCGCAGCTGTTTCTCCGGCATTCAGCTCGTATTCCCATATTCTGTAATCATCAAAACTGAACATAAGATAATCTTTATAATTATCGGCAATGCCTTTTGGTATGAAAATAGAATCATTGCTCACTTCAGTATTCATAATCAATATCTTTGTCTTGACAACAAAACCTGTCGCAATTCCAAGTATTATAAATACTATTAAGCCAAGAAACAATAATTTATTCGTTTTCACTTCTTTTGCCATAGAAAAACACCTCTCTGAATTGATGTATACATCTTATCAGAAAAGAGTGCCGGCGGCAAGGTTTATGTGTTGCCTTTTATCGAATCTTTCCGGGGTTTGATACTTTGGACAGTGAGATAGCAAGGTATTCGTCCTTCCATCAGCCTTCGGATCTGCTGCGGTTCAGGCTTTGTTTTAGCTACTTTTTAGGTAATAATGATAGTATTTCGTTAGTCAAAATGCACATCATATTCCAATGATATATCGAATTAGTAATTAAAATACACCTTTAATCTTCTTCTATAGTGAATTTATACAATGTTAAAGTTGACGAAAAAACAGTATATTTTTAATAAAATATGCTGTTTTTGACAAAAAATATCCAACCAATAGAATTATTTTGAAAAAACATCTAAAAAATTTACTGTTTTATATTGCAAAATGCCGATAGATTGTGTAAAATGGCAAAAGTGACGATAGTCAAAATGTATAAATCCATATATTTGAATGGTTGGAGGAATATTTCATGTCAAATAGGTTGTTCCAGGGCATTATTCATCAGATGAAGGACGCTATCGACAGAACAATCGGAGTTGTCGATAATACCGGTACTGTAATTTGTTGCAGCGATCTCGGTCGAATCGGTGAAACCGGATTTACAGAGTTCAAGGACGAGATTTCTTCGTTTGAGCCGAAGGTTATCGGTTCAAGAACATTTATTGCTATCGGTATGCAGCTTCATCCCGATGCCGCTGTTTTTGTTGACGGAGATGATGAGGCTGCAGCGAATTATGCACGCCTTATTGCTGTTTCGCTCAATAATATTAAGCAGTATTACGATGAAAAATATGACAGAAGCAACTTTATCAAGAATGTTATCCTTGATAATATCCTCCCCGGTGATATCTATCTCAAAACCCGTGAGCTTGGTTTCAACAACGAAGTTTCCCGTTGCGTTCTTTTGATCAGAACTGTTGAACGCAGCGATGTTTCAATCAATGAGGCTGTTTCAAAGCTTTTTCCGGATAAGACAAAGGATCTTGTAATCAATATCAACGAGTTTGATATTGCTCTCGTTAAGGAAATCCGTTCCGGAAACGATATCCGTGATCTTGAAAAGCTTGCCCGCTCAATCGTTGACTCTCTCCATACAGAATATTATGTCAACTCGATCATAGGTATCGGATCAATCGTTACAGGTATAAAGGATCTTCCCCGTTCATTCAAGGAGGCGCAGATTGCCCTTGAGGTCGGAAAGGTTTTTGACACCGAAAAAACGATTGTTACTTATGAAAATCTCGGTATCGCAAGGCTTATTTATCAGCTCCCGACAACACTTTGCGAAATGTTTTTGAGAGAGATTTTCAAAAAAGGCTCTATTGTCGGCCTTGACCATGAAACCCTTTTTACCATTCAGAAGTTCTTTGAAAACAACCTCAATGTTTCCGAAACATCAAGAAAGCTTTTTGTTCACAGAAATACTCTCGTTTATAGACTTGAAAAGATTAAAAAGCTTACCGGACTTGATTTGAGGGAATTTGACGATGCAATCGTTTTCAAGGTCGCTCTTATGGTTAAAAAGTATCTTGACGCTAAGCCGGTCAAATACTGATTTGATTTTCCGCCGCAGATACAGGCGGTATCTGCGGCATAAATTTTTTTGCGAAAGTGGTTTAAAATGATTGAATTTAAAAATGTCTCCATGAAGTATAAAACAAACGGCGCCGTTGCTCTTGATAATGTCAGTGTCAGGATTGATGACGGAGAGTTTGTTTTTATTGTTGGTGCTTCCGGCGCCGGAAAAAGCTCTTTTCTGAATGTTATTATGGGTCAGGAAAAGGTTGACACCGGTGTTGTTACCGTTGGTCCGTATAATCTTTCCACAATGAAGCGCCGTGAGCTTCCTTTTCTTCGCAGGATGCTCGGAATTGTTTTTCAGGATTTCAGGCTCATACCCAAGATGAGCGTATACGACAATGTTGCGTTTGCGCTGCGTGTTATAGGAATGGGCGAACGGAAAATTACAAAGCGTGTACGCTATGTTCTCAAGCTTGTTGACCTTTCCGGAAAGGCAAAGAACTTCCCGAATCAGCTCTCCACCGGTGAAAGACAGAGGGTTGCAATTGCGCGTGCGCTGGTCAACAACCCGGCTGTTATTATTGCGGATGAGCCCACCGGAAACCTTGACCCGGTTCTCTCCGGCGATATTATGACTTTGTTTGACAAAATCAATGCTCTCGGAGCAACGGTTGTTGTTGTTACTCATGACCTTGAGCTGGTTCACCAGTTTGACCACAGAATTGTTACCATTGAAAACGGAAAAATTGTTTCGGATGTTCCTCCGCACTCAAAGCTCAATGCTGTGCCTGTTCAGCCGATAAAGCCGGTTGTTGCAAGCAGTGTTGAAAGCGCTGCCGCCAATGCCGGGGAAGAAATTGCCGCTGCTCATGCTCAGGTTCAGGCACAGCTCAATAAGGAGGGTGAAAACGATGGCGAATAAAACAACAAGGCCGAAAGCAAAAAAGAAAAAGAACCGTTCAGGTTCCTCCGGCGGCCTCAACACCTCCTATCTCACCAAAATGGGCTTGCGTAACCTTGTAACGAACAGGAGCATGTCACTTTCTTCAATCAGTGTTCTGACTGCGTGTTTGTTGCTTATCGGTGTTTCGTTTTTGCTGCTCTTCAATATGAAGACCCTTGTTTCTGATGTTGAAAGGCAGAATGTTGTTGTTGCATTTTTGAAAGACGGAATTGATGAAACCTCAAAAAAGCAGGTTGAAGCCGATATCAGAGCTATTTCTAATGTTACTGAAGTTCAATATGTTTCCAAGGAAGAAGGCTTCAATGAGCAGCTTGAGGATTTTGGTGTTGAACGCAATATGATTGACGGTGTTATTGAAAATCCGCTTCCGGACTCATTCAGGATAACCGTCAGCAACATTGAAGAGTTTTCAACAACACTTGCCTCAATAAAGGCAGTTGCAAATGTTGAATCCGTTCGTGAAAGTCAGGAGATTATCAATCAGATTTCAACGCTGCAAAAGTCTGTGACTTTTATCTGTCTCATTATTGTTGCAATCCTGATTGTTGTTTCGCTGTTCATTATTGCAAATACGATCAAGATAACAATGGTTTCAAGAAAAGTTGATATCCAGGTTATGAAGTCGGTCGGTGCAACTAATATTTTCATTTGTTGGCCGTTTATGATTGAGGGTATCGCAATAGGTCTGATATCGGGTATGATTGCAATGGGACTGACCTATGCCGTTGAAGTTACCGAGGGTGATGCACTGAACTCGCTGTTCTCCCTTTTTGGAAGCTCGGTTGTTTCAATTTCAGACTTTTGGTATATTTTTGTTATCGGATATTTTGTTTCCGGTATGCTCCTCGGTTCTTTCGGAAGTGTTGTTTCAATCCGTAAGTACCTTAAAAAGGAGGGAAGCGAGGCTAACGATATCTGATTGTTGCAAGGCTTCATCCGTTGAAAATTTTGTCAAAGGAGGTTTTTGGTGATGAGAAGGAAAATATCTGTGCTGCTTTGCATTGTGATGTTTTTCGGTGTGGCGTTCAGTGCCGTGCCGTCGCCGATTGCCCACGCTGCAACAAGGCAGGAACTTGAAGCAGAGCTTGAAAGAATAGACGACGAGATAAAGGACAACAAAAGCAAGCTTTCCGAGCTGAAAGGAAAAAAAGAGGCTCAGCAGGAATATCTTGATGCTTTAAAGAGTCAGATTGCTGCAAATGAAAAAAAGGCAAACAATCTGAAGTCGCAGGTTGAGGCTCTCGATTCCGAGATTTCAGCTCTTGAAAA
>JAEDHZ010000154.1 GCA_016292705.1 Clostridiaceae bacterium | reverse complement strand
AGATATTTTACTTAGACTTCGGGCTGTCGCTCTTCGTTTTGATGATTTGCGACAGTCCCAGTTGCTATATCCGCCTTTCCTCAAATCCTTTTTCCGTAATCACAAAAGCGCTTTTGAAACCGCAGTCTTTGCAAAAACTTTCCGCCGCATCAAAAGCAAAATTCAGTGCCTCAATACTATGAGCATCGGATGTTACAGTTATGCGCATATTACGCTTTTTCAGTCGTTCAAGAATAAACTTTGCAGGATACGGAACGGTCCTTTTGCAACGAAACATTGCACCGGTATTGACCTCAAAAATCGCATCCGGGTGCTTATCGCAGATTGCATCAATCGTTTCAAGTGCAATATTTCTGTATTCCTTGTTTGTATCATCAAAAAGCGCACAATTCTCATTGAATTTTTCAATCAGGTCAAAGTGACCGACAATATCGGGCTTCGTCGAACTAATAAGGTCGTATACCAAAGTAAAATAGTGTCTTGCAAGCTTATTAAACGAACCTGAAAACTCCTTATTGGCGCATTCCTTTAAGATCTGGTGCTTATAGTCAACGAAGTACATTCTGTCATCAAAATGCAGCTGATGAACAGAACCTATTGTGAAATCAAAACCCCGTGTTTCAAAAGGAAGACTGTCAGAGTCAAGCTCAATTCCGTTTGATATATACAAACTGTCTCTGTAACATTCCCGCAAATCTTTGATTTCTGAAACATACCGTTCAAGGTCGTCATATCCGATTGCATAGCTTTCTTCAAAAGGCATCGGTGAATGAACAGAAAAACCGAGGCTTTCAAAAGAAAGCGCAACAGTAGCTTTTACCATTTCCTCAGGAGTGTTTCTGCCGTCACAGAAAACAGTATGAGTGTGGCAATTTGAACCAAGCATATTATTCTTCGCCTTTCAAAAACTTCGGAGGAAACAATGAAGTTGAATCCTCCGAAGTAAAATTATGTTTCGTTAGGTTTACTCTTGCTCTTTCTGAGCATCTTCTTATGTTTGCGCCTTTCCGTAAAGGACATTTTGTAATTAAAGGAACGGTTATCAACACGGTCATAAAGTGCACTGTTCAAACGAACAAGACATGTATCAGTAGTTTCAGTCGCAGCAAGAATGAGAAGTCCGCTGTCTGAAGGAAGAGTAATTTCATCAAAGTTTTCCGTATTGATTTCATACATGAAGAAATACAACTGTGAAGCAACATTGTCCTTGCTTTCCGAATGTGTATGCGTGAACTCCCATGCAAGCTTATCGGTCTTTATAAACGCAGCTTCGGCAAGGTTATACAGATCCCAACCGCCGATACGCTCATTCACAGACTGAACCTTGATTGAAATGTTGTTTTCTCCGACACCAAAGTCATAGCTCTTATCACCAAAAAGGCTTGCAGCAACAAAATAAAGTCTGTTGCCGTTCGTCTTAATTGTCTGACCGTTGCAGACGAGAGCGTTAAACTCAGCGTTGACATCTCCGGTTTCAAACCTGACTCCGTTGCATGTGATGTTTTTCGGGAACATTTCCGCAGGGATTGAAACATTTATCGTCGGAATTGACGCTGCAGCCCTGTCTGAATTGAAGGTGGTAGCTTTTATGTTATACGGAAGCTCAACAACTTTCTGTTCACTCTTTACAGCAGCATCACACGAACGCAGTCTGAGCGCAAAGGTCTTAACCTCAAACGGTGCAAGGTCAAATACGAGCTTTCCGTCAACAACACTTGCTTCACCGATTTCCTCTTCAGAAGCGTAAACCTCCCGTGCACTGAGAACACCATTTCCAAGGAAAAGCTCTGTCTTCTTTGCACGGCAACCTGCGCCTTCGTTGACTCTGACAATAATTTCATCCGTATCCTCGCTCTTTTTTACAGCACGGATTATTACATTCTCATTGCTGATTGAACCGAATGAATACTCACTTCCGAGGACACCGAGATGCTTATCAGAGGTAAAGACAGCCATTGGCTGATTGAAGAATCTTGCCTGAAGTTGTGTTTTCTGAGTGAAATCACCACTGTGTGAATAAATAGCATAGCCGTATCTGTTGAGTCCGAAGTCCATCATTCCCTGAACGCTGTCGTTGCGGAAGTAATACTTCGGTGTATGCAGAACAGTAAGTCGGAGTGTTCTCTCATCCTTGACGATCCAGCCGGATTTTGAATCACTGATGATTGAAACACCATAGCCCTTTTGCCTGTCGCTGATGTCGGCCCACTTCTGAGCCGGAACGCTGTAGAGATTCTTTGTTGCCTTTTTCCTTTCAATAACTCCGAGCCCGAGATCGAAAACAGCTTTTTCGTTCTTGAGTCTGAAGCTGAAACCGTTATGGAGTAACCTTCCGAACTCACGCCATTCAATCTCGTTAAAGACATTAATTCTGTTGCCGCCGGCCGCAAGGGAAACATAGTAGGTAAAGGTTGACTTTCCGACTGTCTGAGTAACCTTGATCGTTGCTCTTGCAGGTCCGTTTTCAACAACCTCAAGCTTGCCCTTTTCAGCAAACTCCCACGGATATTTCATGACCTCTTTATACTTCATCTCCCAGGCAGGGTAGCTCTTGCTGCCCTTTTCCTTGTTCAGCTCAAATCTAATCGGCTTGCTGAGGAGCTCAACATCACCAAGGGATTTATCAATAATTGAAGAAATGTCACCGTTTTTATCAATTGAAACAATATATTTAAAGTTTTCAAGTCCGTTAGGCTTGACACGAACACCTGTGTTGGCGTCACACGGCTCATAGCTGTAAAGGACATCAAAAACCTTGAGACCATATGCCGGAACATTTGCGCAGAATGTTGCTTTGATGTAGTTTGAGTCAGCGTAATTGACCTGGGACGGGACTTCACGTCCTGACTTTTCAAAAACTCTGACATATTTGAAACCTGCAGCCGGAACAGTAATATCGACCGGTTCCATGCGAGACTGCTCAACGCTGTTTGAAACAACAACAGCCACACCCCTTGTCCACGAGGTATCCATATTCTTAATAATTTCAGCTGTTGAGCCCTCAAAAACATTTGAGAACTGGTTGAGAGAAAGAATATAGTCGTTCCATGAACGCTTATATGCTCGTTCAACGGAGGTTCCTGTGATGTCATCATGGAATGTGTGCGCAATAACACGCTTCCATGCTTTTTCAAGCTCGGTTGAAGGATATTTAGCACCGCATACGCAAGAAGCAATAACCGAACTGCGCTCGGCCATGTCGGCAAGTTCCTCAGCTCGTCTGTTGCATCTTTTTGAGAACGAACGGGAAGTGTATGAACCAACGCCGTGATCCTTCATGACAAGCTCATTGTTCCACTTGGGCAACTTGCTGATTTGCGAAAGCTCAAGGCCGCTGAGATCATCAAACAGTTCGGACGGAGTTGAGGAAAGAACTTTAATTTCAGATGTTGAATTCTGCTCAACTTCATTGTTGACCGTTTTGGCTGATTCTTCCTTAGGTGCTCCGCCGACATCTCCGACTCCATGATAACCTGATGTCCAGGCAAAATCATAGTTCTTGATATTATTATCAAGCTTTTTGGTGAGTGTTTTGTTTTTGCGGACATTTTTGAAGGTTGTGCAGTATGATTTGCAGTCAAGTGAGGCGAAAATTGCCTTTCCGTTGCTTCCGTACCAAAGACCAATATCAAAAGGAAGACCGTACGAGCTACCCCAGGAAAGCTTCTGGGTTGAAAAACCTTTAAGATTTGCATGCTCAGCAACAGCAGGAAGAGCCCAACCGAAACCGAAGCAATCCGGAAGAAAAATATCATTGCTTTTCACTCCGAACTTTTTCTGGAAATATCCGTTACCATAAAGAACATTGCGGAAAAGAAGTTCAGGAGACGGAACATTGACATCGCCGTTTTCATAGCAGCTTCCCGTAACATTCCATTTTCCGTCCGCAACATACTGCTTGAGTTTTTCAAATTTTTCGGGGTAGTATTCCTCGAAAAGCTCATAGCGATATGCTCCCTCAAAATTGAAACGGTAATTCGGATACAGTTCAAAAAGGCGGAAATTATCATCAAGAGTCTTCGGCAGGCAGACATTTATTACATGCTCAAAATCCCAGTTCCATATTGTGTCAAGATGTGCCGTTGCTATTGTGTATATTCTTTTTTCTTCTGGCATTGTTTATACCTTCCTTACTTTTTGGTTATGTTTTTTTCGTATGACTTTATTCCGCCCTTGGAGTGATACAGTTTTGCAGCCTCAAGACATATATCAAGAGAAAGATTTATGCAATCCTCATTGATGTTCGTCCACGTGTCCTCACGGGTGTGATAGTAGGTTTTCGGATCATGATTTACGCCACAGAATCCGCAGGCACGAATGTCGTGCTTTGAGAACGCCTCAGCGTCAACTGCTCCCGGATAAATGGAAGCGCGTTTCATTTCAATTCCGTTGTTTCTTCCGGCTTCATAAAGGAG
>JAEDHZ010000153.1 GCA_016292705.1 Clostridiaceae bacterium | reverse complement strand
TCTTTATCAAATAAACCAGCCATTTTATTTTCCTCCTGTCATCAAAAGAATAAGTTCATCAATATTGCCGTTTTCCCACAAATCCTCCGCACCATATAGATACGATAATTCCTGTGCAAGACGAATAGACATTCCAAAGAACTGAGAAATATCAAGCGGTACAGTTGCTGCCATTGCAACTCCACCGGGCAATCCGGCAGTAAATGATGCTATTGATGATTGGCTCGTTCTTTTTAAAATCAGTTTAGTTGAAATCTGAAATAGAGTTTCACGTGAGATACCTGCTTCAATTGGACCGTAATCCAAAACATCCTGAATCGGCACTTTCTCAGCTGCAAATATTTCAGCCAAAAAGCTGTCACGATTAACTCTAACTCCCGGAAGCTTGGCAGATGTCGTTATAATGCTTTCCAATGCGTATTCCTTTGTAACCTGCTTCTGATTTTCTTTTTCCATTTATTGACACTCCTTTGTTTTTTGTCATAACATAGTTTGCAAAATTCGCGAACACATAAGTTTTATGTTTATTCAACCATTTGACGAATTAGACAATTGCATTATACACTATGTTTCCAAAAAAAATCAACCGCACAATTGACTAAAAACGACAACTGTGCGGATTTTAATAAAAGCATTTCACTCCTGCTCTTCTTCCGTCTCCTCACCGAGCTTGAGAATTTCCGTCTGATTTGTGAAGAAGAGTAGCTCGTCAATATTTTTGTTCAGGATTTTTTTGCAGGATGCGCTCATGAGCGGCATCATCTTTGATTCAACAACGGTATTGATGCAGGCAAAGTCGATAAGGACTTTTATCTGGTTTTTGAAAAACTCATCGTCCTTGTCCTCAAAAAAGCTGTCGTCAACATCGCCGATTTTTACACCCGAAAGCTCCATATCCTTTTCATAAAGAGCTCCGTTCTTTTCAAAACACTTCTGAATGAGCGACTTCATCAGCTCAACATCCGAGCCTTTGAGAGCGTTCTGCAGTGAGGTTGATTTAAGCTTGAACTTGAACGAAATTTTTGTTGCCTTGATGATTGATGAGGCAAGCCTTGTGAGTTCAGGGTTGATTCTTTCAGGGATAAACGGCTCGCCGTCTTTAAGATAAAATTTGCTCATTTTTCTTTCCTCCGATGTTTACTGAATTTTTCCGTCAGCTATTCTATCACACAAAAGGAAAAAATTCAACAAAAAACTCTCTTTTGGTTGTTTTATGCTGATTAAATGTGTTGAACAAGTTTTTCGCCGGCTCTCATTGACACAAAGGACGGTTGCTGATATAATATCAACCGTATTTTGTTTTCTTGAGGTGTAACTATGTCTTGTGTGATTCCAGAAAACTACTGTTCCCACCTGTCTCTCAGAGAAACAGAGCAGGCAATTAAAAAGGTCAAGGACTTTTTTGAGCGTGACCTTGCAATCGAGCTCAACCTGACCCGTGTTTCCGCTCCCCTTTTTGTTGACGCAAAAAGCGGTATGAACGACAACCTCAACGGAACGGAAAGACCCGTTTCCTTTGATGTTTTCAGCGGTGAGAATTTTGAAATTGTCCACTCACTTGCAAAATGGAAGAGGTACGCCCTGAAGATGTACGGCTTTGGGGAAAACGAGGGGCTTTACACTGACATGAATGCTATCCGCAGGGATGAAGACACCGACAACATTCATTCAATTTTTGTTGATCAGTGGGACTGGGAAAAGATTATTCCGAAAGAAAGCCGCAACGAGCATACGCTCAAAAAGACCGTCAAGCTTATTTATTCAGCACTGCGCCACACCGAATACTACATCACAAAGGAATACAACTTCATTGGCAATCTTCTTCCGGAAAAGATCCACTTTGTTTCCTCCCTTGAACTTGAGGAGCAGTACCCGGATCTTTCAAGGAAAGAGCGTGAATATGCTGCTGCAAAGGAGCACGGCGCAATCTTCCTCATGAAAATCGGCGGCGCTCTGAAGGACGGAAAACCGCATGACGGCAGAGCTCCCGACTATGACGACTGGGATCTCAACGGTGACATCATCGTATACTATCCTGTTCTTGACATTGCGTTTGAGCTTTCCTCAATGGGTATCAGAGTCAGCGAGGAATCCATGGAGCGCCAGCTCAGAATTGCCGGTTGCGAAGACAGAAAGAACTTTCCGTTCCACAAAGCGCTCCTCAACGGCGAACTCCCATACACCATCGGCGGAGGAATCGGTCAGTCAAGAATGTGCATGTTCTTTTTGCGCAAGGCGCACATCGGTGAGGTTCAGTCCTCATATTGGCCGCAGGATGTCGTTAAGTATTGCAAAGAACACGGCGCTTTGTTGCTATAACATACCAGCTATTTACGGGCGGCTCAACGGTCGCCCGTTGTTTATTCAAAAAAGCAGACTGCCAACGACAGCCTGCTTTTGTTGTTTCAAGTTGATTATTTTGTTCCGAAAATTCTGTCACCGGCATCACCGAGGCCGGGAACAATGTATCCTTTTTCATTGAGCTTTTCATCAAGAGCGGCGCAGTAAAGGTCTACATCGGGATGAGCCTTTGTGAAAGCTTCAATTCCCTCCGGAGCGGCAATGAGGCAAAGGAAACGGATCGACCTTGGATTTCTGAGCTTAATCTGGGTAACAGCATCAATTCCGGAACCGCCGGTTGCAAGCATCGGGTCAACAACAAAAACATCACGGTCACCGATGTCCTTTGGCAGCTTGCAGTAATACTCAACCGGTTTGAGAGTTTCCTCATCTCTGTAAAGACCGATGTGTCCGACTCTTGCCGAGGGAACAAGGGAAAGGATTCCGTCAACCATGCCAAGACCGGCACGGAGGATTGGAACAACAGCAAGCTTCTTTCCGGAAAGGTGCTTAACGGTAGCCTTGCAGATGGGAGTATCAATTTCAACATCCTCAAGCGGAAGGTCACGGGTTGCTTCATAGCACATGAGCATTGCTATCTCCGAAACAAGAGCACGGAAATCCTTTGACGAGGTCTTCTTGTTCCTGAGGATTGAAAGCTTATGAAGAATGAGGGGATGGTCAAAAATTGTTACATTCTTGTTCATTTTATCAAATCCTTTCTTTTTCCTGAGATATTATAACCCCTTGCAGGCCAAAGTGCAAGGGGTTAAACAAAGCTTTGTAATTTTTAGACACTTTGATGAAATGAGGGTTGAATTTTTGACAACTTTCATACATTTAGGCACGAAGCAATCAAAATTCAAAAACATTCAATCCCGTTTCATCGCAGCGTACACGGTCAATTACGCCGTCAAGAACGGTGATAAAAATCTCTGCCGTTGCGCCGATTATACCCTCGTTGAGATGACCGCCGAATGCGTGTCCCTGCTCATCGGAAAGCGTTGCGTGGAGATGGATATAGCTTTCTTTGTTCATGACGCTGGCATTGCCGCAAAGGTTTGTAAGCTCCATGAATTCGTTATATTCATTAGCCTTATATACCTTTGTTTCCATGTTATATATTCCGACAACAGTCCTTTTTAAAGTACCTATTCCGCTGATATGAGCCGCCTTGATTTCCCTGCGTGTGCAAACATCCTTGACGCAACTGACAATATCCTCGCCGATTTCAAGGCGGAGAACAACGGTGTTTCCTATTTCTTTTTCTCTCATTGCTTTGCTCCTCTCATTTCTGACAAAAATTCACTTTTCAAAGCAGCCTTTGCATCCTCATAGCCCTCATCATAAAAAGCGCCGAGATTCGGGCTGTTGCGTGTGAGGGTATCAATGCCGAAGCACTCCCTGGGCTCAATAACAAGGAGCTTACCCTCCTTTTCAAGTCTGTCCATCTCCTCAAGCAGTTTTTGGCAGCGGATATGAAGAGATTGAATCTGATTTATCATACACGGCGTCCGGCGCAGGATAACATTTGTAAGCACCTTTTTTCCGAAAGGTATGAGGTAGTTTTCACGGGGCTTTGTCAGAACAACAACAACCTTGTCACAACCCTCGTCAAAGGCCTTTTGGAACGGTATCGGTGAGGCGATTCCACCGTCATAATAATCCACAGAACCGAGCCTGTATGGCTTGCAGACAGCCGGAATGCAGCACGAAGCCTTCAGCACATTGTAATCGTCCTTTCTGATATCGCTGTTCGTAAAAAAGTGCGCTTCACCGTCGCAAGCTCTTGTTGCGCCAACAAAAAGCTTCACCCCGGAAGAGGAAAAATGCTCGTAATCAAGCGGATATTCTCCGCCGGTATTGCAAAGGTCGGAATAGATATAATCAAGTCCGATAAAAGAGCCTGTTTTGCGCAGATTCTCCATGCTCATAAACTGCGGTCGCAGAGCATATTTTGTGTAAAACTCATAGGTTCTGCCACGCTGGGCGCAGGAATATGAAATGAGGTTTGCGCTTCCTGCGGACACTCCCACGCAAACGGGAAAAACAATACCGTTATCAATAAAGCAGTCGTAAACTCCGGCGGAATACACGCAACGCATTC
>JAEDHZ010000152.1 GCA_016292705.1 Clostridiaceae bacterium | reverse complement strand
TTTCCTCTGCCGGAACGGTATATTCCCTTGCAAAAAGAACTCCGTCAATACTGCGTATTGCATCGGAATGTCCCTGGCTGACTCCCCTGCCCCAGAATGTGTAGGTTTTGCAAAACGGCATAACGCTTTGCATGTATATTCGGGCAAGAGAAAACAGTCCCGGATCCCAGCCCACGCTTATCACAGCCGTTTTTCCGCTCATCAGCGCAGCCTTGTTTACCCTTTCAAAATGCTCGGTGATTCTTGCGTGAGTATCGAACGAATCAACAACATTGAAATATGATGCAATGAACGGTGTTGTTTCCGGAAGATCGTGCGCACTGCCGTTACAGTTGAGAACAACATCAATGTCTCCGATAAACATCGGCAGCAACTCAAAAGGAATCACCCTGATTCCCTCCGGAGCGTCAATCGTTCCGGCATCCCGTCGGCTGAAAACACCGACAAGCTCATCACCCTCCGATTCAAGAACAGCCCGTACAGCCGCCTTTCCGAGATTTCCGTAGCCGGCAACAGCAATTTTCATTATCATACACCTCCATGGATATATGATATTCCGAAAACCGCCGCAGTATGTTTGCCGTCAACGAAGCACGGCACGGCAAAGGGCAAAATCACCCGGAGACTCCATTACTCCCGTTGCGCTTGTGAACACATTGTGCGGCGCAAAAAAGCGTTCGTCAATGTCATCCCTTGCAAGGTGCTCATAAATCAGGAACCTGTTTTGGGAAGCCAGCTTTTCAATCTCGTTGTAGGAATAGCAGGCTTTCATCGTTTCGCCCGCTCCCGAGGCAAGCTTTTCAACAGCGCTTTCTTCATTGTCCGCAGTTTTGAGCGGATAATCAAAAACCAGATCACTGTGCTCGGGCATTATCAGGGAAAGCTTTTTCAAAAGTGTTGAAAACTCTTCCCTTTCAAGGTAATGGCAAAGGCCGAGTGCGCAGACAAAGGTTCGCTCATCCTTTTTATAGCCCGCCGAAAACATGTCGTTTTCAAAATCCTTTGAAAGGTCACACGGAACAAAGTTCACCTGCTTGTGGTCTATTCCTGCCCTTTCAAGGCGCATCAGCTTATCTTCAATCATCTCTTTCCGGTCAAGCTCAAAAGTACGAAGTTTCCCGTAAATCTCATGTCTGTAAGGCATTGAATCATAGCCCGAGCCGAGCAGAACAAGCTGCTTTGCACCAAGCATTACTGCGTTATTGAGCGCACAAAGACAAAAAGCGCTTCGGGCAACAACTGCCGGAGCAAGTCGTGTGTTGACAATTTTATCAAGTGCTGCATCCGCTGTGTCGTCAAAGTCCGGAAAGAAAAAAGCAGCTCCTTTTTTCATTGAGTTTGCCGCTGTTTCATACTCCTGCTCCGTCATGAGCCGTCCGGCAAATTCATCGGTATACACGGGCACAACACTGCGCTTCGTATGATAAGTACGGGCAAAAAGAGAAATGAGTGCGGTCATGCTCGGATTGCTGGTTTTCATGATTCATCCATCCTTTCAAAAGCCGTAAATCGCAAGGAAAAAGCCGCAGACAAAAAGCGTTGCGGCATCCTCTACATATACTTAATACACCAAAATCAAATGTAAAACAAGACTTGTTTTTTTCCGTGATTTGTGCTTGTGCGCAAATTCTTCCTCTTCTTGAGCAAATTTTTACAAAATTTACAAAATATCTGTCCAATCTATATATAAAAAATCAATAGATTTTAGTTTGAAAATTTGTTAAAATTCTTTGAATGGTGAAAGGTGTGATTTCCTGCACTTTTTGCTGTCCAGAATAATTATGTTAATTTATTTTTGTAGGAGGATGATTCCGATGAGCAAAAAATATGTTTACCAGTTCAAGGAAGGCAACGCCAACATGCGTGAACTCCTTGGCGGTAAGGGAGCAAACCTTGCAGAGATGACCTCTCTCGGTCTTCCCGTTCCTCAGGGCTTCACAATTTCAACAGAGGCCTGCACCCAGTACTATGAGGACGGCAGACAGATCAACGACGAAATCTGCGCTGAAATCATGAAGAACATTGACCTTCTTGAAGAAACCACCGGCAAAAAGTTCGGTGACAAGGAGAATCCGCTTCTTGTTTCCGTCCGTTCCGGCGCAAGAGCTTCAATGCCCGGTATGATGGACACTATCCTTAACCTTGGTCTTAACGAAGATGTTGTTGCCGTTATCGCTGAAAAGTCAAACAATCCCCGTTGGGCATGGGACTGCTACAGACGCTTCATTCAGATGTACTCCGATGTTGTTATGGAAGTCGGCAAGAAGTACTTTGAAGAGCTCATCGACAAGATGAAGGCTGAAAAGGGCGTTACCCAGGACGTTGAGCTCACCGCTGACGACCTCAAGGAACTCGCTTCCCAGTTCAAGGCTGAATATAAAGATAAGATCGGCACTGATTTCCCGTCCGATCCGAAAGAGCAGCTCTTCGGCGCAATCAAGGCTGTTTTCCGTTCATGGGACAACCCCCGTGCAAATGTTTATCGCCGTGACAACGACATCCCGTATTCATGGGGTACTGCCGTTAATGTTCAGTCAATGGCATTCGGCAACATGGGCGACGATTGCGGAACCGGCGTTGCTTTCACCCGTGACCCGGCAACCGGCGAAAAGGGTCTCTTTGGTGAATTCCTCACCAACGCACAGGGCGAAGATGTTGTTGCAGGCGTTCGTACTCCGATGCACATTCAGGAAATGGCTCAGAAGTTCCCCGAAGCTTTTGAACAGTTCCAGGAAGTTTGCTCAATTCTTGAAAATCACTACAGAGATATGCAGGACATGGAGTTCACCGTTGAACACGGCAAGCTTTTCATGCTCCAGACCAGAAACGGAAAGAGAACTGCTCAGGCTGCCCTCAAGATCGCTTGCGACCTTGTTGACGAAGGCATGAGAACAGAAGAAGAAGCCGTTGCAATGATCGACCCGAGAAACCTTGACACCCTCCTCCATCCGCAGTTTGACGCAAAGGCACTCAAGGCTGCAACTCCCATCGGCAAGGGTCTCGGTGCTTCACCGGGTGCTGCTTGCGGTCAGGTTGTTTTCACCGCTGATGACGCAGTTGCATGGAAAGCACAGGGCAAGAAGGTTGTTCTTGTTCGTCTTGAAACCTCTCCGGAAGACATCACCGGCATGAAGGCTTCCCAGGGTATTCTCACCGTTCGTGGCGGTATGACCTCTCACGCAGCCGTTGTTGCCCGCGGTATGGGTACCTGCTGCGTTTCCGGCTGCTCCGAAATCGCAATGGACGAAGCAAACAAAAAGTTCACCCTTGCAGGAAAGACCTTCAACGAGGGCGATGTTATTTCAATCGACGGTTCAACCGGCAACATCTATGACGGCGAAATCAAGACCGTTGACGCAACAATCGCAGGTGAATTCGGCAGAATCATGTCCTGGGCTGACAAATACAGAACACTCAAGGTCAGAACTAATGCCGACACTCCGGCAGATGCCAAGAAGGCTCGTGAACTCGGCGCAGAAGGCATCGGACTTTGCAGAACTGAGCACATGTTCTTTGAAGCTGACAGAATCGCTGCTTTCCGTGAGATGATCTGCTCTGACACCGTTGAGGAAAGAGAAGCTGCTCTTGAAAAGATCCTTCCGATGCAGCAGGCTGACTTTGAAAAGCTTTATGAAGCTCTTGAAGGCTGCCCGGTTACCATCCGCTTCCTTGATCCTCCGCTTCACGAGTTCGTTCCCACCGAGGAAGCTGACATTGAAGCACTTGCAAAGTCTCAGGGCAAGAGCGTTGAAACCATCAAGAACATCATCGCTTCTCTCCACGAGTTCAACCCGATGATGGGTCACAGAGGCTGCCGTCTTGCAGTTACCTATCCGGAAATTGCAAAGATGCAGACAAAGGCTGTTATCCGTGCTGCTATCAATGTTAGCAAGGCTCATCCGGACTGGAATATCGTTCCCGAAATCATGATTCCGCTTGTTGGCGAAGTCAAAGAGCTCAAGTATGTCAAGAAGTTTGTTGTTGAAACCGCTGATGCTGAGATCGCTGCCGCAGGCGCAGACCTCAAGTATGAAGTTGGTACAATGATTGAAATTCCGAGAGCGGCTCTCACCGCTGACGAGATTGCAAAGGAAGCTGACTTCTTCTGCTTCGGAACCAACGACCTCACTCAGATGACATTCGGCTTCAGCCGTGACGACGCCGGCAAGTTCCTTGACGCTTACTATGACGCAAAGATTTTTGAAAACGATCCGTTCGCAAAGCTTGACCAGAACGGCGTTGGCAAGCTCATGAAGATGACTCTTGAACTCGGCAAGCCCGTCAACCCGTCTCTTCACTGCGGAATCTGCGGCGAACACGGCGGCGATCCCTCGTCCGTTGAGTTCTGCCACAAGATCGGTCTTGACTATGTATCCTGCTCACCGTTCAGAGTACCCATCGCAAGACTTGCCGCCGCTCAGGCAGCTATTGCCGAGAAATAATTTCC
>JAEDHZ010000151.1 GCA_016292705.1 Clostridiaceae bacterium | reverse complement strand
TCATCCCTCCCGGAATTAAATTGCCCGACAACCGCTTGAATTTCCCGGCGAAGTTCGTTTGCGCTCATGTTCTGGGCATTTTCAAGATTTTTCAGGTGAGAAAACAGGATACTTTCATCCGCTTCCTCAGGATGATCAATAAATATCAGATCATTGGCAGTCTTTTCAATGCTATCATTGCCGAGCAGAAGCTCCTCAAAGAGCTTTTCTCCGGGGCGCAGTCCGGTATATTCAATCCTTATGTCAACATCCGGTTCAAAGCCCGAAAGTCTTATCATATTGCGTGCAAGTTCATCAATCCTGACAGGCTCGCCCATATCAAGAACAAATATTTCGCCGTCCTTTGCGTAAGCACCGGCCTGCAAAACGAGTGAGACTGCCTCGGGTATCGTCATAAAGTAGCGGATAATATCCTTATGCGTCACAGTGACAGGACCACCCTGCTCAATCTGCTTGCGGAAAAGCGGAATAACGCTTCCGTTGCTTCCGAGAACATTTCCAAAACGCACGGCAGCATAAACCGTTTCTGACCTTTTGCTCATCATCTGAACAATCATTTCGCAAATACGCTTCGACGCACCCATAACATTTGTCGGGTTAACTGCCTTATCGGTTGAAATGAGCACCATTTTTTGAGCACCGAATCTGTCAGCGGCAAGAGCCGTGTTGTATGTTCCGAAAACATTGTTTTTTATTGCCTCTGCCGGAGAATTTTCCATCAAAGGAACATGCTTATGTGCAGCGGCATGGAAAACAATTTCAGGTCTATACTCTTCAAAAACATCAAACACACGCTTCTGCTCACGCACCGAACCAATGAGAACAACAAGCGAAAGCTCCGGATGATTCCTCAACAGCTCCTGCTGAACGGAATAGGCATTGTTTTCATAAATATCAAAAACGATGAGCTTTTTCGGGTTGTGCTTTGCAATCTGGCGGCAAAGCTCGCTTCCGATAGAACCGCCACCTCCGGTCACAAGCACCGTTTTTCCCGTAAGGTAATCACTTATCTGGTCTGTATTTATCTTTATTGCATCACGGCCAAGCAGGTCGAGAACATCAACCTTGCGTATTTTTTCAATGCTTACTTCGCCATTTGTCAGCTGATATATTGCAGGAAGCATCAGAAGTTCACAGTCCGTTTTCCGGCAGATATTGAGAATACCTTTCCTCTGCTCTGCTGTGGCGGATGGCAGTGCAACAATTATTTCCTCAATGCGGAACTTTTCAACCGCAGAAAGAATCTTTTCCCTTGAGCCGACAACCCTTACTCCGTGCATTTGTTTACCCTTCTTCTTCGGGTCATCGTCAATTATGCACACAATGCGGTTTTTTGCGTGCGGACTGCTTTGCATTTCACGAAGAACAACATCGCCGCTGCTCCCGGCACCGATGAGCATTGTCCTTTTTTGCTCCCGAGTCCCGAATAAAACCAATCCACGCAAAACTCTTCCCGAAAACCTCAGGCAGCTTATCAGACCGATGAGCAACAAAAGGCGAAAAACCACATACGAACGGGGAAGCGTATACGGCATAAGCCTGATATACAGCCAATCAAAGACACACGAGGCAAAACACGCACCGATTATCCGCAAAAGTTCCCCTATTCCGGCATAAGCCCAGACGCTTGAATAAAGACCGAACAGAAAAAAAATAAGCAAAGCAGCCACAGTACTTGCCGGAACGGTTTTAATATAGGAATCAAGAAATCCCGAAATTGAAAGCTCATTGAAATCAAATTCAAAGCGAACAAAAAGCGCAAGAAAACCTGCGGCATTAACAAGAAATATATCTTCAAGCATCATGAAGATTGTTGATATTATTCCTTCCAACACCGCCTTGCTGTTTTTTTCCTTTGAAAGCCTGTCCATCTGGTTGTTCATCCTTTCGATTTATACATAAAATCGACAACGGTCAATATTTTGTACCAGGTATTATCCTTTTTGTTTTGAAGAAACGCAATTTATACAGCATCCAGAGAGGACTGCTTTTTTTAATCATCCTTCCGTTGCGCTCAACGGCAACGCAGCAGGCAATAAGCTGACCTTTTTCAATCGGTCCTTCAACATAAACCTGCGCATCACCGGAAAAGAAAAAGCTTTTTCCTTTTCTCCCGACAACACGGTGAAGAACATAAGCACCGCTTTTTCGCCTGTATAAAACAATGTCACCCTTCCCGGGTGCCTTTTCAATCTTTTCCAAAACCACCCTGTCCCGCCCGTCTGCAAGAAAAGGCAACATGCTGTCCCCTGTTACGGTAAGAAACACTTTTTCTCCGCAGGAAAGCTTAGACATAATAATTTTCACGATTCCGTCATCGCCGATTTTTTCTATGATCTGCTTTTCATTGTCTTTCATATTCTACTCCGAATAATATATAAATTTCTATCAGATAATTTTATGTTTTTCTATCAACCCTGTTCGCTCTTTCGCATTTTACCGACTTTGAGCAGGTGTTCTGTGATTGGAAAACGCTGATCAGGGCAATATGCAAAAACTGACAAAAAATGTCAATCGCCTGAGTATTATATCACAATCCGTCTCATTGTGTAAACATGGAAGAGAACACTTTTTTAAGACAAAGTTGATGAAAAATGTCGTAATATCAACTAAAGCAAAGAACAGCACAACAGTCAGAAATCAGAAAAAGAAAAAGCTGTAATTACAAATGATTCTTTGTACATTACAGCATCAGTATTTTTTGCAACAATTAAAAAGAACCGGTTTCAACCGATATGTACATTTCTTTTCTTTCTCACGGAAATTCGTATAACAACAAGACAAATTAAAGCCGCCGCCCCTGCGCCAAGCAGCGCTCCAACGGAATCAACGCATACATCGGAGAGCTGACAGCTTCTCCCCTCAACAAAAAGCTGATGAACTTCATCGCTAACGGCATAAAGCACCGTGAAAGCTAAAGCCAAAGCAAAACCCTTCGGTTTAACACAGTAGCTCGCAGCAAAAAGAGAGCACAAAAATGAAAGCATTGCGAACTCAGTCATGTGCGCCGCCTTGCGCACCACAAAGCTCAAAGACTCAACAAGACTTTCCTGCTTTTCCGGAACAAGAGAGTCAAATCTGCCGACAAAAGCTTTGCAAATGAGCGTTATAAAACCTTCGCTTGTTTCATTGGATTGAACAGCCTCTTGCGCAGAAAGGCAAAAAATTGCCGTCATATTGAGCACAATCAGCAATGCCAGAATTATTCTGAACAGTTTTTGCTTTTTCATGTTTTCTGTTTTCCTTTTCGTTGAAGCAGTGATACAAGTATATCTAACTATAACCGAAACTTCGCATTAAATCAACCTTTCGGCAAAAATTGACATTGAAAGCTTATAGTAGCTCCAGACATATACCACCGGAAAAACAAAAATGCAAAGTAAAAACCCTCCGAAAAAACTCCGTCGCAACCGAAGCAGGTTTTCAACATTTCCGTCTGACTTTCTGATGCCGCTTCTGATACTCTGAGTCATTGAAAAACCGCTGCAATAATAATACGGAACAAGGAAAAGAAAAGCGGAAAAGCGGCGGTAAAAAACCAATCCCAAAAAGAAAAGCGAAACCGCAAAAGTTCCCATAACGGCAACGGCGCTGAGCGGTGCAGCATCGACCGCTTCTTTCACCAGAATAACCGCCATTGCAAAAAACGGCAAGAGGCAAAGCAAAAACAACGCTGTCCTTATCAGAAAAAGCCACAGCTCCAACACTGCCGACAGGAGCACAAATCTGAAACCACGCTTTTTTCCTGTTTTTCCAAAGAACAGTCGGGTGTTATATGCCCTGAAAAACAGAAGCAGCACAAAAAAATACACCGCAAGCACCGGCCAAAAAAACCTTTCGTTTTTATAACAATCAGGAAAAAGCCTTGAACTGAAGACGAAAACCGCAATGGCTGCAGGTAAGGCAGCGAGAAAGCACTCGACAAAAAAAGAAAGAAATGCCCTCTTTCGCATTGCACGAAGAGCCGTCCTTGCCTCAAGGCGCAATTCTTTGTTCACACGCATCACCGAGCGTAGTTTTGACAAACCGAAAGTATTCTAATCAAAAGCGTATGAAAGGACGCACACAACAACGTTTTGTCCCTCATCTTTCGGCAAGGTCGCTTTTTCAGTTGCTTTTACACACGAAAACGGATAGAGAAGAATTGCAGGCACTATTAAAAAAGCCCCCGTTCAATCTGAGCGAGGGCAAAACTTTGCGGTATCAGTATGTGAATGTGAGCAGTTCAGTTGCTGCTCCGACAAAAGCTATGTCGAAAAAAACTAAAGAAGCGTTCATTTTCATCGGCATATTGATTTTAAGCTTTGAAAGCTTTCCGTCTGCGCCGACCGTTGCTTCAAGCGTTGTTCCGGTCAAAGCAAGTGAAACATCAAACTGCATGTCGTCCATTCCGAACTCCTCTGCACCGAGGGAAGAATCGCAAACGGAGTTATTTGCCGGTGTTTTGGAAAACTTCTTTCCGTCATAC
>JAEDHZ010000150.1 GCA_016292705.1 Clostridiaceae bacterium | reverse complement strand
TTATATGATTTTTTTGAAACATCAACAGGTTCAGCGGAATAAAGTTCCCTTGCAGCACGGATAATATTTATTGATTCAACCAGATCGGCATCCTTTATGGAGCCGTTGGTAAAGTCCTCAAACATTGCACGGATTTTCAGAACACGGACAACGCTCTTCTGCTGAACCTCGGTGAAGTCGTACCAAAAATACGGCAAAACATTCATGAGGGCACCGACAGCGGAGAAAATAATGAGAACATGAATCAGGTTCATGAGAATACTCGTATCATAAAGTGCAGAGTTAGGGTTAATATAACTGTTCTGTCCTGCAGCAAACTGTTCCTGAAGAATCTGACCGACAGTCTTTCCTCCGGCAAGAACACGGCTGAGGACCTCAGGATTACTTGTAACCTTTGTTGCCACAGCTTCGGTAAGACCTTTTCTTTCATAAATAACAGGAAGCACCGAAGAGGTAATAAGTGTTATTACCATTCCTATAGTTCCGACAGCAGAGAACATTCCGTCAATTCTTTCTCCGGTTTTGTAATGCTGATAATCTCTGATATCAGCCTGAATTGCCGGATTGAGAATCAGGGCAAATGAGCTCATAAACGAGTTGAGGAACATAAAGATAAGAACATACCAGATGGTCTGGCCGTTGAGCTGAGCCGTTGCCGGAAGCAAGAGCAAAATGAAAAGAATGTTGAACAAATTTGTTATAACCAACAGTCTTTTCTTACCCCATTTGCGGATAAGCAACGGTGCAAGAAGCATACTCCAAAGTGCAGAGTTTCCGTAAATCGCCGTAATCAAACCATACTGTGTGCCGTCACAGCTTCCGCCATAGTTATAAAGCCAATACATTATGTTTGAATATGCAAGCTCAAGGAAACCGACCCAGGAAGCGAGTGAGATTATCCAGAAATACTTATTGTGCATAACGGCACGCAGTGCATCAACAAAGCGAATCTGAACAACATGAGTGCGCGCCTGAACAATCTTTTCCTCAGTATGCTTATAAACTACAATGCACAAAAGAACGCCGAACACAGTGAGAATCGGATAGAGAAGCCTATACACACGGATATCGTTCTGAGTTGTTTTAAACACATTCTGCGCAACAAGCGGTGTGATGAGGTTTATCAGCGTCGGCGCAAGAGAATACACAACGCTCTTTATGGAGGTGACATCTGCCCTCTCCTGGGAATTCGGTGAAAGAACATGAACAAGATTTTCATAAGCGTCATAGAAAAAGTTATAGAAGAAAAAGAGCAATAAATTAAAAATCAAAATTATAGCACATCGGGCAATGTATGCCGTGCTTTTTCCAAACATTTCTCCGGTCGGAAAAATCTTTCCAAGTATATCGTATGGAAACCAAACCATTAACACGCACAGTATTGCAGTGGGAATGGCTGTTGATACAATGTACGGTCGGTATTTACCGGACTTATTCCGTGTGTTATCAATAATATTGGCACGGATACCTGTAAGCGGAATATTGGCAAGGACACAGATAACATACATTATGTACATATCCGTAGGCCCGACGCCGAGCGTGCTCGTTAACAAAGTGTTTGTTGTTGCAAACATACAAGCTGTACCCAATGTAATAATACAATAGGCACCGATACCGCCGCCGGAATAGGCGGCAATCTCTTTAAAAGTCATATAACGCTTCGGCATAGGATGATTCCAATACAGCGAAACATTTTTTACCAAACCACTAACTTTCTTTTTGATTTCCACAAGATCCCTCCCAAGGTTATTTCAGAGAGCCACTGCTCACTATTTATATATGATAACACAAATGATATCAAAATTCAACAAAAACTACACTTATTTCTATAATATTTTTGGTGATTTACAGATACACTTATAACTATACACAACCTTAATCATTAAATGTGTATGAATTTTCCCGGTGTTTAGAAATCAAAAATTACCAAACATAAAAAAGCTCAAAAACACAAAAATATTAAAGCAAACGCACGAAATATAAATAGATAAGGAGTGTTCAGCATGGCAAAAAGCGGTAGCTCAAAGGGCATGGTTCCCGAAGCACGCGACGCTCTCGACAGATTCAAGATGGAAGCTGCATCAGAAGTAGGCGTTAACCTCAAGCAGGGTTACAACGGCGACCTCACTTCTCGTGAAGCCGGTTCTGTCGGAGGTCAGATGGTACGAAAGATGATCGAAGCTTATGAAAGAAACATGAAATAACTCATGTAAATCAAAACAGCACCGTGTTTGCTCTTTTGCAGACATGGTGCTGTTTTTGGTTTGAACATATATTTATGAGTTGTTACTATGAAATACTATACATAATTTTGTGTCTAAACAAATATTCAGTCTTGAAATCAGAACCTACGATCACGGGGAACACGGTCGGTTCTTTTGTTCAGTAGTCTGTGCAGCAAAAACATAATCTTATTGTCAATATTCAGCCAATATACAGCCTGCACAACACCAAAAACGCCGACAGCCGCCGCCAACAAGACTCCGATGAATTTAATTATATACTTACAAATCTTTTTCATAAAGCTTTTCTCCTTACCATCCCTTGGAGTCATCAAAATCCAAAAGTGAAGCATCAAGCGGTTCTTCGTTCATTACGGTGAACATAAAATCATTGAACTGCTTACGCATCTCATTGCGTGAAATTGCACGGGGATCAATCAGATCATGGGAGATCCAGACAATCGGAATGTTCCTTTCGTTGGCAATGTCCTGAATCATGCCGGTCATTGATTTACTGCCTTTGCAGGTAATATCATCGTAAAACACAATCATATCACAGTTGAAACGCTCATACTCTTCAAAAAGTTCGAGCATATTCTCGTATCCGCCAACAAGATGACGGCGCATGATTGCCTGTTCCCAAAGTTGAGCAACACCCCAGAGAGCTTCTTCCCTGTCATCTTCACTGATATACTCGTGATGCGACATATTGTTGAGTACGGCAACTGTATTGACTCCCCAACACTCATACATCCAAGTTGAAAAGTGCATATAGTACGCTGACGGCGCACCGCAAACCAATGTGCGGTGGCGGGTTTTGGGACGAACATTGATTTTCTCTCTGACGCATTTTTCGCAGATTTCAAGCATTTCTCTGCCGATTTTGGCGCAATTCTCATTGAGTCCGCTTGAAAATGATAGCTGGAAAGAACGGTAAAGAAGATTCGGAACACTCGGAACAGGATAATAAGGTGATTTTGCAAGCTCCCACAATTCATGCTGAATACGGGTTTCCTCATTGTATTGACGGACTGTTTTGAAAAAAGCATCCCAATCAAAAACTTCTCCGGTGCAGTCCTCAATGAACTTGATAACTTCTTTGACATGCGCAATGGCATATTCTCTCGTATCCTCGTCTTTCCAACGCATCGGTGTACAACCCTGGATTGACGGTATCTTGATTCTGCGTTCAACAACAGAAGAGTTCATAACGGAGGAGTCGCAGGGTGCATTGCTCGTAATAAGACAAGCACCGTAATACGGAAGCTGGTCATCAATAGCCACACCGCAGACAGCCGAGGAGTTCCGACAGGAATCTGACGGCAATCCAAACGAATCAATAATGTCGGTAAAATAATGACCTGCATGCTGATCGTTCGCCGTTGCAAGAATTGTAAAATACGGTTCCTCAACTGCGTTTTGAAGATTCGGAAATCCGCCGATGAGAATCGGTGAAGCATCCTGTTCAAAAATTACCGTTTTTTTGGAATACTCATTTTTTCCGAAACGCTCGTCCGCTTTCAGAATTCTGATAAGAGCTTCAACATTGCTTTTCAACAGAAACTGCATATATTTGTGAGCAATTACAAGTGCTTCACCGTGAGCATCATCAATTGTTCTGTCAACCATGCTGCCGCTGCCGAGATACGGCGCCATCCAATGGTAATATGTAAGTGCTTTGAACGCACGAACAGGATCGGCTTTTAACAATTCGCCGCTGATTTTTCTTTCAACAAGCCATTCTTTGAAGTCAACCCAGGAATCCTTCCAACCCTTCCATTTGCGGTACCGGGCAAGTTCATAACCGTCATAGAAGCGATTTCTTGTGCCTCTGTCTTTTTTCTCAGCCATTTTGCGTTCCCCTTTCCGCCTTTTTGAATGTCAGTGCTTCAACAAACGCCTGGAAGCGGGTGCGAAGCTGTCCGGTTGATGTGTTTTTATATTCTTTTTCAATACCCATGCACGGAAGTCCGTATTCGCTTTCCATAACATGCTGGCAATACATGCGCTCATATTCCCAGTATTCACAGAACTTCATCTGCTGAACGATAAGGCCGTCGGCGTGATACTCCTGTGCAAGCCTTTTGAGATACTGCTTTCTGCCGTTAACCTTTTCCGGATTCATAAAACGCGGACATTCGTTTGTTTCAAGATAGTGTCTTGCAATAGCGGTGAGTGCAGTCTCATTGTCTTTTATGACAATCTCCTCTCTGCCGGGCAAGGAACCAAAGCAATAGCGGTCAGCAACAACAAAAGCGCC
>JAEDHZ010000149.1 GCA_016292705.1 Clostridiaceae bacterium | reverse complement strand
AGTGCTGCAGGAGTTCTTGCTGCTAACGGCATCAAGGTGTATATCTATCCGGAACTTGTACCCACACCAATGCTTTCATTTGCTGTCAGAGAACTAAAATGCAAAGGCGGAATAATTATTACAGCAAGCCATAATCCGGCCGAATACAATGGTTACAAGTGCTATGATCCGGAGGGCTACCAGATGACGGATGAGGCTGCAGCAAAAACTTACGAATTCATCCGGCTTACGGATATGTTCACCGGTGTTAAAACGATGAATTTTGAAAAGGCGGTTGAAAGCGGTCTTGTTGAGTATATCGGTGAAGAAGTTGTTCAAAAGTTTTATGACAGCGTTGAAAAATGCTGTCTTTCAAAGGATATCACGGAAAAGACGGATCTTCGGGTGATTTACACACCGCTCAACGGTACCGGTAACAAGCATGTCCGTGCGATGCTCAGCCGCATTGGTATCAGGAATGTAAGCATTGTTAAAGAACAGGAAAATCCGGACGGAAACTTTCCGACTTGTCCATATCCCAACCCTGAAATCAAGCAGGTTTTTGAATGTGCAATCGCTATGACTGAAAAGGAAAAGGCGGACTTGTTGCTTGCGACTGATCCGGATTGTGACAGAGTCGGAATTGCAGTTTTTGACAACGGCGAATACAAACTCATGACCGGTAACGAGGTTGGTGTGCTTCTTGCGGAATATCTCCTTTCAAGAAGACTTGAGCTTGGAACATTGCCGAAGAACGCAGTTGTTGTCAAATCCTTTGTAACAACCGACCTTGTTGATGTTGTTTGCAAAAAATACGGCGCTTGCGTAAAAAGCCTTCTTACCGGATTTAAATATATCGGTGAATTCATAACTGCACTCGAAGCAAAAGGCGAGGCAGACCGTTTTGTTGTCGGAATGGAGGAAAGCTATGGCTATCTTTCAGGTATTCACGCAAGGGACAAAGACGCCGTTGTTGCTTCAACTCTTATTTGTGAAATGGCTGCTTACTATAAAAGTAAAGGTATCAGCCTTTATGAAAAGATGCAGGAAATATATGCCGAACACGGCTATTATCTGAACCGTGTTGATAGCTTTGAGTTTAAAGGCGAAACCGGCATGGAGAAAATGGCAACGATTATGGATGAACTCAGAAATAACAGACCGTCACATATTGCAGGCTATGAGGTTCTTGAGGCTTCGGACTATAAGAAGAGCGAAACCGTCAATTGCAAAAACGGTTCGGTCTCTGCGATAGAATTACCGAAATCAAATGTATTGTCCTATGCGCTTGATAATTCAAACGGAGTAATTATCCGTCCCAGCGGAACCGAGCCAAAAATCAAGGTATATTTCACTGCAAGAGGAGAGACGAAGGATGATGCTGAAAAAATCTTTTCTTCTCTTTCTGAAGACATGAAACAATATCTGAAATAAAGGAAGGTTTAAAAATGTTCCCTAAAAAAATGGTTAAAATTATCTGCCTTGTTCTTGCTGCGCTTATGATTCTGAGCGGTGTTGCCGTTCTGATTCAGGTTTTTGCCGCAGATTCAACAGCGATAAGTGCTACGGTTACACCGAAAACCGGTGAGAACGATATGGACACAGTTGTTCCGATTGCCTTGATTGCCGCCGCAGTCTTGGCGATTGCCGTCTGTCTCGTTCTTCCAAAGATTAAAAAGAAGAATTAAGCAACCTAAACATCAACAAAAAATAGCTATCTGCCGAACTTTTGTTAAAATCATCCAAAAGTCCGGCAGATTTTTTTCTGTTTGATTTAATTTTTTTTGCTTGTAAAAGCCTATATCAAATGATAGAATTGTCACGGTTGAAGGCGGCTCTGACCGCCATTGGGGAGGATTTCATTATGAAGAGATTTTTTTCTGTTGTGATTTGTTTTGCGTTGCTGTTTTCATCGGTATGTACAGTGTCAGCGGCTTTCAACAAAAGCGAGTATAACGGTTATCCCGTAATTGTTGTGCCGGGCTACAGCTCTTCTGCTCAGTACCGGATTGATGAAAATGGAAACAAGGTTCATGTCTGGGGAATTGACATGAACGAGATCATTGCGGCCGTTTTCAAAAATATTGTTAAGATTGGCATTGACATAGGAGCTCTTGCCACCGGCAACGGCAAGGCTCTCGGCGAAACTGTGGGAAAAGAGTTTGTTAAGCTTTATTACGACATGGCTTGCAATCCGGACGGTTCAAGCGTCTATCCGCTTCAGAGGTACTGCGTAACAGCTGAAGAAAGTAACCGTGAACAAATGCTCAAGAAATATGACGGGGATCTCATTTATCAGCACGAAACTGAGATTCTGGGTGAATATGCTCAATATATCGGTGATGAGAATATCTATAATTTCAACTGCGATTTCAGAATGGGTGCAGTTTTCTGTGCAAAGCAGCTTGATGAGTTCATTCAATCAGTCAAAGAGTATTCAGGAAAAGACAAGGTTAACATTTTTGCTGTTTCTCACGGTGGTCAGGTAACCGGTACATATCTTACACTTTACGGCGAAAAGGGAGATGTCAACAACGCTGTCATGACCGTTCCGGCTCTTGGCGGAGCAGGTCTTGCATATAATCTTCTTGCAGACAACATTGAGTTTGACGAAGAATGTCTTGTCCGATTTGTTGAGCACGGAATGATGTTTGAAACAGATTTCAACTGGCTTGTCCGGGCAAATGAGCTTGGCTTCCTTGATGATGTTCTCAATACTCTTGCGCCGTATGCCCGTCAGATTCTCGGCTATTGGGGCAGCATATGGGATTTTTGTCCAACGGAGTTTTATGAGGAAATGAAAGCGAAGAATCTTGACCCGGTTGCAAGTGCTGAACTCATAACAAAGAGCGACTATATGCACTATGAGGTTATGCCGGACTTTTCAAATGGATTCAGACGGGCACAGGATGCAGGCACTGATGTGTATATCGTTGCCGGATACGACAACCATATTGTCAGCGGCTTGAATCAGAGTTCAGACGGAATAATAACAATCAATTCGTCAACCGGAGCAACTGCGGCGCCGTTGGGCAAGCGCTTTGCGGACGGTTACACCCAGAAAGTTGATACCGGGTTTTATCAGGTCTCACCTTCAATGACGGTTGATGCTTCAACCTCATATCTGCCAAATCAAACATGGTTTGTTGAAAACTTTTTCCATGGAATGATTTATAAGGATCCGTATACTGCAGAGCTTCTTAAAACGCTGCTGCTTACTGAAAAAATCAAAGATGTCCATTCCTCGGCGGAATTTCCACAGTTTCACGCAACCACAAACAAGTCCCATTCCGTTCACGCAATGTTTAACAACAGTACCGAGGGCTATGTATGCTCAAAAGATACTGCAGTAATCATCAAAAACCTTTCGGAAAAATATAAAATGAGAATTTCTTCCGTTTCAGTTCGTGGTATTGATATCGATTTTTCAGGTGCAGTATTTAAAAAGGTTTTGAAGCCGGGAGAAAGTGCTGAATTCAGATTCACGGGTCAGATTCCCGAGATTTCGCTTGCAAATTTTGATCTTGTTGTTGATTATACACTTATCGGCAGTGCGACTCCGCTTGGCGAAAGGCTCTTCAACTTCACGATAATGAATGGTGAAGCTGTGGATTATGATGAAAATAAACCCTTTGTTTCCGCAAACATTGTCAGTGATTTCAATAAACTTCTTGATGAGAACAGCGATAATCTGCTTACCAAAACCGGCAGTAAAACATTTTTTGAGATGATCTATAATATTATCCGGACGTTTATAAAAATCATTTTTGGTTTTGTAAGGTGAAAAATACCGGTTGAAAACTGTTAAAAATTTTAATAATTGTTTTACTTTTTGTATGGAAATCTTATCTGAAGTTTGCTGTATTTATGATAATAAGGCAGGAGGTCTTGATAATTCTCATGTTGTGTTTTGAGACTGTCCGGAATGGTCTTATAAATTAATGAATGGGTGAGATTACCTATGATTATCGGAATTCCAAAAGAAATTATGCATGAAGAAGATCGTGTTGCGGCAATTCCGGACACTGTCAAAGAGTATGTAGCTCTCGGCGCTGAGGTACTTGTTGAAAAAAATGCCGGTGCCTATTTTACTGATGAACAATATGCTGCTGCGGGAGCAGAAATAGTTCCAGATGTTGCTGAACTTTATGACCGTGCGGAAGTTATTCTTAAGGTAAAAGAGCCTTTGTTTAACGATGTGTCGGGCAATGAATCGCAGTTTGTTTGACATTCTGCTCGGCAAGACTTCCTCGCACGGAAAAAAGTTGAAAAAACTGAAAAGTCTGTCACCGTTGAAGAAAACGAACTCAAAATGGAATCGGAACCGATCTCCGAAAATAAAAAGCCCGTTGATACCCTATCATCAGTCCTCAGAACCGCAAAAGATGTAATAATCGTGCCCGGTTACGGCATGGCACTTGCTCAGGCTCAGGCACTTGTAAAGCAACTTGAGGATAAGCTTGAAAAGAACGGCGCAAACGTCCGCTATGCGATTCACCCGGTGGCAGGCCGTATGCCCGGC
>JAEDHZ010000148.1 GCA_016292705.1 Clostridiaceae bacterium | reverse complement strand
AGGCAGATTTCTCTGCGGATGTTTTCGCCCTTGTCGTCCGGCGCAACATCCATATAGCCGGCATTGTCAAAGGGAATTTTCGTGCTGTTTCCGTCCTCATTGGTTTTGAAGAGGTAAAACTCAAATTCAGAGCCGATGTTCACTGAAATGCCCTTTTGGGCGGCTTTTCTGACCGCATCCTTGAGGATTTTCCTCGAATCCTTTTCAAATGCAGTGCCGTCCGGCCGTCTGATGTCGCAGAACATACGGACAACCTTTCCTCTTGAAGGTCTCCATGGAAGAACATTAAAGGTTGAGGGAACGGGGAACAAAAGCAGATCGCTTTTGACCTCGTTTCCAAAGCCCCTGATTGCGGACGCATCAAATGATATACCGTCCGAAAACGCCCTTTTCAGCTCCTCGGGCATTATGGAGATGTTCTTTTGTCTGCCGTAAATATCGCAGAACGCAAGGCGGATGAATTTGACATCCTCCTGCTCAACAAAATCAAAAATCTCTTCGTCAGTGAAAAGCATCATTCTTTTCTCCTTTCAATTTGAGGCCGGAAACCGCTCAGAAACCGGCTTTTTGAACAAAAAAGGGGACGCCCACTGACCGGGCTCCTCGCCCGAGTCAGTAAACGCCCTTGTTTACGAGTTTTAATTATACTTTATTCAATTGCGATTGTCAACCGATTTGGCGGAAAAACGAAAGCGTTCGCAGATAAAAAAATTGGGAATTAAAAAGCATGTTTTTTGTCGATTTTTCCAAAAGGGGAGGGAGAAAGTGTGTAATAAAACACCAACAGTTTTTTTAAAATATGTATTGACAGCACGTCGTGTGCAGTTTTAGTATGCATATTGCGAGGTGGGAGCTTCAACATAAATGTGAGCAGTCAGAGTCTATGGCATTTTGTGCAACAAAACAATAACTCCAAAATTCGCGAAAATTACAACTTCTGTTGTGACGGCAATTTTATTTGCTAATCATGATATAGGAGTTATTGTTATGAAAGAATTGACACTCAGAGAATTATGTGAAATGTACGATGTATCAAGAAGGGCTGTTCAGGGCTATGAAAAGCACGGTTTGGTGAGCGCAACCGGAAGAACAAATAAAGGATATCTCCTTTATGACGAGTCGGCGCAACAAACGGTTGCAAGAATCAAGCGGTATCAGGATTACGGCTTTTCGGTAAAAGAAATTGGAACATTTTTCAACAGTACACCGCAGGCACAGAAAGAATTACTTGTTGAAAAGCTAAATGAACTGAAAGCGAAAAAGGTAAATACAGAAAAATGTATTGATGAGGTTGAGAAAATACTTGAAAAAATGTACAGCTGCAAAGTGGAAAAAATGCCTTGACACAAAAATAATTTTTTTTATAATATAAACATATTGATAATAAAACGGAGGAATGTAAAATGAAGAACACAAAAAAGCTAAGCGCAAGAGGTGTTAAAGTCATAGTATTTTCTGCGGCTGCCTTAATTTGCTTTGGACTTGCTTTCTTGTCTTTGAAGCCGGAAATCTTTAAAACCATCTTTGATAATCTTGACTCAAAGCGCAGCACAGCAATGGCGATTGCGGCAACCGCAACAGGTGTTTCTGTTGCAATTTCACTGTTGCCTGATGATTTTGGACTTCCGATTGCAACCGAAATTTCAAAAGCTTCTTCGTATGTTTTGATTGCGGTCTGTGTCCTTATGATGGAAAAATTTATGATGACTGCGTTTTGGTTTATCGCTTTAGGCATTGTGCTTCCGGTGGCGTTTATACTTAAGATATATAATTTGTTCAAAGAAAATGAAAGTACATATAATTTTTCTGTAAAGCTTATAGTGTTTGCTGTGGCTCTTGTCTGTATTGTTCCGATGAGTGTCGGACTTTGCACACTGATTGAAAAATCTCAGGATGTTTCAATGCAATCAGCAATGCAACAGATTGAAGAAATTGATTCAAGCCTTGACGATGATTCGGGCTTTTGGCAAAAAGTTAAAGACGGTGTTGGAAATTCAACGGAAAAACTGAAGCTGAGGCTGAACAGCTTTATCGACAGCCTTGCGGTTATGCTTGTAACAACATGCGGTATCCCGGTACTTGTTTTGCTGTTCATGTTTTGGATGATAAAAACTCTTTTCGGAATAGATATTAAAATTCCGAAACCGAAAGGAAACATCAAAGGCAAAAAGAAAAAAGCAACCGAATCGCTCCAAACAGAAAAAAGCGGTTCTCCTGCCGGAACACAACTGAAAGAAAAGGCTTTGCCTGAATCCCGTAACACTGCGGAATGATTCGGGAAATATTCAACGGTTGTCTGTCCTACTATCCTCACCAATCTCATAAAACAACCCGAAATTTTCCACCGAAATTTGGCGAAAAAAGAGATTTACCCCGAAAATCACGATTTTGTCCTTTTAGCTCTTGCAAAACCGAAAGAAAAAAAGTATAATGCAATGGAATATGAGTAGTATGGAGAACGAGGAGCATTTTCGGCGGTGATTTACCGTCTACTACTTAGATATTATTTCAAATATGAAAGGGACGATTTCAATGCTCAAAAACGCACCGACAAAGAACCCGACGGTTCTTGCATGGCTTGAAGACAAGCTCAACCTCGTCAATCCGGATAAGATCGTATGGATCGACGGAAGCGAGGAGCAGATTGAAGCGCTGCGCGCCGAAGCCTGCTCAACAGGAGAAATGATCAAACTCAATCAGGAACTTCTTCCCGATTGCTATCTTCACAGAACTGCAGTCAACGATGTTGCCCGTGTTGAGGCAAGAACATTCATCTGCGCTCCCACAAAGGAAGAGGCCGGCCCGACCAACAACTGGATGGATCCGGATGAAGCTTACAAAATGCTCTATGATATTGCGAAGGACAGCTATAAGGGCAGAACTGCATACATTATTCCCTATTCAATGGGTCCTGTAGGCTCAAAGTTCTCAAAGGCAGGAATCGAGCTTACCGATTCAATCTATGTTGTTCTCAACATGTGCATCATGACAAGAGTCGGTTTCAATGTTCTTGATGTTCTCGGTGACAGCGATGACTGGGTTCGCGGACTTCACTGCCGTTGCGACATCGATGCAGAAAAGAGATATATCTGCCAGTTCCCGCAGGATAACACAATCATCTCCGTAAACTCCGGTTACGGCGGAAATGTTCTCCTCGGAAAGAAGTGCTTCGCTCTTCGTATCGCCTCCAATCAGGGACGCAAGGAAGGCTGGCAGGCAGAGCACATGCTCATTCTCGGAATTGAAAATCCCGAGCACGAAGTCAAGTATATCTGCGCTGCATTCCCCTCGGCTTGCGGAAAGACCAACCTTGCAATGCTCATTCCGCCCGAAGTTTACGCCAAGAAGGGCTATAAGGTATGGTGCGTTGGTGACGATATCTCCTGGATCCGTAAGGGCAAGGATGGCAGACTCTATGCAATTAACCCCGAAAACGGCTTCTTCGGCGTTGCTCCGGGTACCAACATGAAGTCCAATCCGAACGCTCTTCTCACAACAAAGAAGGGAACCATCTTCACCAATGTTGCTCTCAATCTTGACAACGACACCGTTTGGTGGGAGGGTCTTGACAAGAATCCGCCCGAAAACGCAATCGAATGGACCGGCAAGCCCTGGAACGGAAAGGTTGACGAGTGCACAGGTGCACATCCCAACTCAAGATTCACAGCCCCGGCAAAGAACTGCCCCTGCCTTTCAAGCGAGTTTGAAAATCCGGAAGGTGTACCCATTTCAGCATTTGTATTCGGCGGCCGCCGTGCAAAGCTTGCTCCGCTCGTATATCAGTCAAGAGACTGGAACCACGGTGTATTTGTCGGCTCAATCATGGCTTCCGAAACCACCGCAGCAGCAGCCGGCGCAGTAGGTGTTGTCCGTCGTGACCCGATGGCAATGCTTCCGTTCTGCGGCTATGATATGGCTGATTACTGGCAGCACTGGATTGACATCGGCGCAACCCTTGATCCCGATAAAGCTCCGAAGATCTTCAATGTCAACTGGTTCCGTAAGGACGATGAAGGTCACTTCATGTGGCCGGGATTCGGTGACAACCTCCGTGTTCTTGAGTGGATTCTCAAGAGATGCGAGGGCAAGGTTGACGCTCAGGAAACCGCAATCGGTTATCTTCCCAATGCAGAGGACATCAACCTCGAAGGCCTTGAAGACGAGGTTTCAATTGATTCTCTCAAATCAATCCTTGATGTTGACAAGGCTCTCTGGGCTGAGGATGCAAAGGGTATTGAAGAGTTCTATGCCAAGTTTGGCGATAAGCTTCCCAAGGAGCTTCGTGCAGAACTTGAAACCCTCAAGAAGAATTGCGCTGAATAATTTAGCAATATAGTTTAACCGCCGGGTGACCGAAATGATTCGGTTTTCCCGGCGGTCTGTTTATCTCATATCTGAATCGGTACGGGCGGCGCTCGAAGCCGCCCGGGAACCTCAATCGCCACGACTGCATAAACCTTTATTTGTATGTTGCTTCTTTGTGGGTAAATGGTGCAACAGGCAAAGTACTCGGGCGCCTCAAGCGACGCCCCTAC
>JAEDHZ010000147.1 GCA_016292705.1 Clostridiaceae bacterium | reverse complement strand
TCTCCTGCGGAATTGATCCAAACGGAAGGACGGTTTTCTTTCCGAACGCTACTCCCGGAGCAAAGAACAGCCTTTCAGGTTTTGAAAGCGTTGAAAGCGCAGGAAAAACCAAAAACAAAAGCCTTGTAATCACGGAAGTTGCTGCAGTCAACACAAGAGTTGCGGCGCCTGACGGCGAAACTCGTGATTATATTGAATTTTTGAACAACACAAAAAGTAAAATCAATCTGAAAAACTACAGGCTCTCCGATTCAAAGAAAGCGGAGAGCTTTCGGCAACTGCCGGATTACACCGTGTCTCCGGGTGAGTATTGCGTGATATATTCTGCGGACGAAACCGCTGTGCGAGGCGATTCTGTCTACTGTGACATCGGACTCAACCGCTACGGTGAAACGATCTACCTTGCAAACGACAATGGAACAATCGCTGACAGTCTCACATATAGCAGACTTTTTGACGGATATGTCTGCGGCAGAGATGTATCTGGGGACGATACATCTGTTTATTTTGCATCATATACCCCAAATAGAAAAAACACCGGTGAGATCCTTTCAAAAGCACTTGCTGATCCCGTTTTTTCAAAGAGCAGCGCCTATATTAAAAAGGGGGAGAGAATCACTCTCAGCTGCCCTGACGGCATAATAAGATATACTCTTGATTCAAGTGTGCCGACTGAGCATTCACCTGTTTATAACGGCGAACTGACAATTGACAAAACTACTGTTGTCCGTGCACGGGCATTCAAGGCCGGTTGCGTTCCGTCAAATACCGTAAGTTCAACCTATGTTGTGGGGCGAAAAAGCAACCTTGATGCTGTTTTTCTCACGACCGATAATGATAACTTGTACAGCCCAAAAAGCGGTATCTGGGCAAAAGGAACGGGATACACAGAGGAGTTTCCTCATCTTGGCGCAAACTATTGGCAGGATTGGGAAAGACCGGTTACATTTGAATTTTTGAGTTCGGACGGGGAAGCTCGGGTGTGTTTCGACGCAGGCATTTCCGTTTTTGGTCAATTCAGTCGTGCTCTTGAGCAAAAGAGTGTTGCAATTCGCCTTCGGGACAAATACGGTCCGGATGAAATCTGTTTCCCGTTTTTTGAGGATAATGTCAATGTGTTTTCTTCCTTGGTTTTGCGCAACAGCGGCCAGGACTTTGAAATTGCACATATCCGTGATGCGTTCTGTTCTCAGGTTATCAAGGGCAGCATTGATGTTGACTTCATGGATTACAAACCGGTTGTCTGCTATGTCAACGGCAAGTATCACGGAATTTATGATTTGCGTGAAAAGATTGATGAGGATTACCTGAAAAACCATCACGGAATTGACCGGAACAATGTTGACCTCATCAAGGGAAACAATATTGTCAACAGCGGTTCAATTGACGAATACAATAAATTGCTGAACTACATTAAAACCCATGATGTTACTAAGGACAGCGTTTACAACTATATATGCTCGCAGATTGATATTGACGAGTTGATATCTTACTGGATGTGTGAATCGTTTTTTTCAAACACTGATACCGGTAATATACGCTTCTGGCGTGAAAACAAAAAAGGCGCCAAGTGGCGCTGGGTATTTTTTGATGCGGATTGGTCATTATTCCCTGAAACATATAAGCAAAGTTCTGTCGGAAATTATATCAATCCCAACGGACACGGTGTTTCAAATGCGTTCGACACAACAATTATGAGCAGTCTCATAAAGAACAAGCAGTTCAGAAAACGGTTAATCGAAATTCACGCAGAGCATCTGAATTCAACTTTTTCAACAAAGCGGTTGCTGAAAATCTTTGACGGGATGATTTCAGAAATAGAAGAGGAAATGAAGTACCACACTCAAAGGTGGGCTTCACTAAGTTATAACGGATGGAAAAGCAATGTCTCCGTTATGCGTGATATAATTAAGCAAAAGCGTTCAATTTTTATAGATGATCTTATAAAAACACTTTCCCTTTCAAAGGATGAGATCAGTTTAATAACGAAAGAATAATCGGATATATTGCACAGCTCAGATCAGTCTGCTGTGCAATATTTCATTATATCAGTATAGGCAAAGTAAGACATACTTGATACGCACGGGTATCCAAAAACAAAAGAAAGACTTGTACGCCGGGGAAATTCTGAAATATCCAAAGCGTACAAGTCAATGCACTGTGGTATGAGAGTCTGGCAGGTCAACTAAAGGTCAGCTCAAACTCGTTTGAAAGTAAAGCTTATTCTTTTACAAGTTCCTTTATACCGGTTGCAAGACCTGCGACTGACTGAATTTCTGAGGGGATAATGATTTTTGTTGCCTGACCGTCTGCAACCTTCTGGAGTGCTTCAAGTGACCTGAGCGCAATAACGCCCTGGGTCGGAGCAGCCTTATTGATGAGTTCAATACCCTGAGCCTCAGCTCTCTGAATAGCAATGATAGCCTGCGCTTCACCGTCCGCCTCACGAATTTTTGCCTCACGGACTGCATCTGCCTGAAGAATGGCGGCTTCCTTTTCCGCTTGAGCGGCAAGGATTTTTGCCTCCTTCTGACCTTGTGCAACAAGTATCTTGCTTTCCTTGTCGCCCTCAGCCCGAAGAATAGCTTCACGGCGTTCACGCTCCGCTTTCATCTGCTTTTCCATCGCATCCTGAATTTCACGGGGCGGAAGAATATTCTTGAGTTCAACACGGTTGACCTTGATGCCCCACGGGTCGGTTGCTTCGTCAAGAATACCTCTGATTTTTGCGTTTATTGTGTCACGGGATGTCAGCGTGTGGTCAAGTTCAAGTTCACCGATGATGTTTCTGAGTGTTGTTGCTGTGAGGTTTTCAATTGCGGAAAGCGGGTGTTCAACGCCGTAAGTATAAAGCTTCGGGTCAGTTATCTGATAGAAAACAACGGTATCAATCTGCATTGTTACATTATCTTTTGTAATAACGGGCTGCGGTTTGAAGTCAACAACCTGCTCCTTGAGAGAAACAATTTTTGTAACACGCTCAAAAATCGGGATTTTAACATGGAGTCCGGTTTGCCATGTTGCGTTGAAAGCACCGAGCCTTTCAATAACATAAGCTTTGGACTGGGGAACAATCTTGATGTTGAGTGCAAGAACAATAACTGCAATGAGAACGATAGCAATTATAACATAAATTAAGTCTTCCATAGTAAATACCTCCGTTGAAATAGAATAGTAAAAAGATTTCAGTCAACAGTGACGATGAGCTTGACTCCCTCAATTGCTTTGACGGTGACCGTTGTGCCTTCCGGAATAACAGTGTTATCCTCAAAACTACGGGCAGTCCAGATGATTCCCCGTATCTTAGCCTGCCCTGTGGAAAGAGTGTTGTTGATTTCCTCGGTAACAATGGCTTGCTTTCCGATACAGACATCTGCGTTTGTCGGCTGAATCTTTGTTTTGGTGAATTTTTTGAGATACGGCCGGGCAATCACAAGAGTGAGTATGGAGAGTGCAACAAAGACGATGAGCTGAACAAGCGGTGAAGCGTGAACAACATTTGCAATTATTGCGCCGACACAACCAACGGCGAACCAGATTGTCACAACTTGGAACGTAATCGCCTCAATAACGGCAAAGACGATTGCAAGTGCAATCCACATGATCAGTAAATTATCCATTGGTCTACCTCCTTTCAATAATTATAGCATTTTTACGCAATAATTACAAGATGTTTCCCAGACTAATCCGCTGTTCCTCAACGATATCCTCAAGCACGGCAATGCTTTTCTGAATCTCCTCAAAAGTTGCCTCATTGTCTCCGCTTCTGAAGAGCTTTGAAAGTGAGGGAAGCGATGAATCGAGGGTATCGAGAGTTGTGTGGTCAAGAAAAACATTAAAAACAATCCGCTGTTTTTTCCACTTCCTTTCAACGCTGACAAGTGCTTCATTGACTTTTACCGGTTTGTCTTCCCTGATAAAAAAAGCGGCGCTTTCAAGCGTGGTTTCAAGGTCAATACAACTTTTTTTCAGGCTGAAAAAACCGAAAACAGCCGTTGAAAAGCACAAAACCAAAAGAACAAGAGCCAAAAGAAGTCGATTCATTTTTCGTTCTCCTTTTTGAGGACTATTTTTGCTTTGCCGTCTTTTGAATATGTCATCATCAGAATGTCTTTCGGTTCAATTCTCTTGCTTCTGAGCCAGAGCAAGAGCTTTTCTTTTGTCAGACCGCAAACGGAAAATTCTCTTTCAACTATTCTTCCGTCACTGACAACAAGACAGGGCAGTTGTTGCTGCTCGTCTTTCTCATCTTTCAACAAAACACTCAAAGAGCCGTTGGTTTCAACATAGGCAAAGCTGACACTTTCGATGTCAAAAACATCCTTGAGCCTGAGCGCTTCAACAACATCGTCAACGCTGTATCTTATCTTTCTCATTTCCCTCTGATCAATTTCACCGTTATTAACAATCAAAACGGAATGACCTTGCAAAAGGGTGCGGAAAGGACGGAATTTCAGCGCAAGGCAGGAGGTTATGATTTCGAGGGCTATGAGCAGAAAGATTGCGCAAACCGATTGCAGAAGCGGTGTGTTCCCGTTTT
>JAEDHZ010000146.1 GCA_016292705.1 Clostridiaceae bacterium | reverse complement strand
GACCCGATGATTGAAAATGTTAAAGTAAGGGATTTCCTTTTGGAACTCGTTATCAATCTTTATTCCGGTGTCAGACGCTTTACACCGGACACGGTTGAATATCAGGCGTTCATGGCAATTGTTTCAAGAATACCGAAAGCAATAAACCTGAAAGATTATTACGGAAATCCGGTCGAAATAAAGGATATTGTTGAAGATTTGCTTTATGATAAAGGCGAATTTGATAATACCAATACTTTCCTGCCGTTTGTTGAATATCATTCATAACAAAAGAATTTGAATTTCATTGTAAAAACGCATCAAACAAGCTTTGTTTTAATTTTTTTCAAAAAAACTGAAAAAAGTGTTGACTTTTTGTTCATGTTGTGTTAATATTTAGATGCAGTAAGAAAACTGACACTTACAAAGGAGGAAAGAAAAATGTCAAAAGTACTTGAACTCGTTCAGAACATTCTTGAGTATTGCAAAGAGGGTAAGGCTGCTGAGATTATCAATCTTATTAAAAAGTTCTTCGAGGATCTTTTCAATAAGGCTGATGAACCTGCTCCCGCAGAATAATTGAATGGATATAGCCGCCCTTTCAGGGCGGCTATTATGATTTTGCAAATTTGTTGTTTTTGTCTGATAAACGACAAAACTTTATGTTTTATCTATTATTTTTAAAAATGATTAGGCCACAGTATTTTGTCGTTTATATATTGACATTGTATTCATGATGTGGTAACATTTTTTATGCAGTTATTAACTGACATTTTTAGGAGGAAATAGCAATGGACGCACTTTATAATCTTGCAAAAGGCATTATTGATTACTGCAGAAAATTTTTGGACAATGGAATCCTTGACATCATTCAGGATTTCTTTGACAAAGTTTTCAATAAGGAATAATCAATACTCTTCCGGCTGCTTTTGCAGCCGTTTTTTTTGCTTACCAACAACTTTTATGATAACATTTGACGAATGCGTAATATTGCTGTATAATGTGGCGAGATATTAAACAGGTGGTGAAAGAATTGGGAAAAATCATTGTTGCCGATGATGAACAGAAAATCCGCAGACTGGTTTGTGACTTTTTGAAAAGAGAGGGACACGAAACCATTGAAGCTGAAAATGGCGATGAAGCGTATTCTTTATTTATTCAGAACAGCAACTCCATAGATCTTTTAATTCTTGATATAATGATGCCGGGACTCAACGGTTGGGAAGTCTGCCGAAAGGTCAGGGAGATTTCCTCAATACCCGTTATTATGCTCACAGCACGCAGTGAGGAATTTGACGAGCTGATGGGCTATGAGTCCGGAGCTGACGATTATGTTACAAAGCCGTTCAGCCCCTCGGTGCTCATGAAGCGCGTTGCCGCACTCTTGCGCCGTGTCAATGCAAACTCACCATTCACAAGCGAGAAGAATCTGAAAAACCTCATTTTCAACCACGAAGCGCATGAAGTCAGGCTCAACGGAGTTGAAGTTGAGCTGACTCTCAAGGAATACAGTATCCTGAAAAAGCTTCTTGAAGCGCCGGGAAGAGTCTTTTCCCGCGAGCAGCTTCTTGACAGTATTTGGGGCTTTGACTATGTCGGTGATGTTCGCACGGTTGATTCTCATGTTGCAAGGTTGAGAACAAAACTTGGCGAATGGGGTGCCTCTCATCTTAAAACCGTATACGGAATCGGCTATAAGATCGAGGATTTGTAATGAAAAAAAGCATTTCAGATCGTGATACGCTTATGGCTCGTTACGGGCTTTCTCTTGCAATTCTTTTTATTCTGTTTACTTTCATTACGGTGATACAGTTCATTTTTATTGATGATCTATATATCCGTATTGCAAGGAAGAATATGCAAAAAACGGCCCTGCAGATTGAAAGTCTTGACATCAACTCAAAAGACTATCTTTCACGGTTGTCCGACCTTGAGGCAATGCAGGATTTTTACATCGAGATTTACTATCCCCGAGATAATCTTATCTACTGTTCAAGCTTCAATGATACTGTCTATGGCAATGACGGCAACGATAATAAGGGTCAACTTAAACCGAGGATAATGAAAATCCTTGACCATGTTGACTTGGATGAGAGCAGTTACTTTGAAACCCGTCAGGAATATTTTGCAACAGCCAAGTATATTGTATACGGAACATTTTTCGGTGATAATGCAGGCATTGAATTATATTCCTCCGTTGATGTTATCAAGGCAAATGCAAGAACCGCAAGTTGGGCGATCTTCTGGGTCAGCATAATTCTGATGCTCATAATCCTCTCAATACTCGCTGCATATATCTATACTTTTATTATTCCTTTGCAAAAAATCAATCGGATAACAAAAAAGATAGGTAATCTTGATTTCAGTGAGGTCTGCCCTCCGTTTCGCATCAGCGAGCTTGGTGAGCTGAGCTGTAGCATAAACGCTTTGTCTTCATCACTGGACATCACAATGAAAGATCTCCAAAAGAAGAACAGACGACTTGTCAGTGATATCGAAAAGGAACGCAAGCTTGAGGAAGGACGCAAGCAATTCATTGCAAACGCTTCGCATGAACTGAAAACACCGATTGCAATAATCCAGGGCTACGCTGAAGGCATCCGCTTTGCACAGACAAAAGACGAGGCCGAGGAATACAGTTGTGTCATTATTGAAGAGTCAGAGAAAATGAACGAGCTCGTTGTTCGTCTTCTTGAATTGATGCGCTTTGAAAACGGCGGACATATCGTTGATATTCAGCCTTTGCCGATTCGTAAAGCGGTTTTTGATTGCATTTCTTCCCGAAAAAAGTTCCTTGAGGATAACGGTATTACGCTTGAAATAAATATTAACGAAAGCTTTGTCGGCCGTGCCGACAGTGAACTTTTTGAGCGTGTTTTCAACAATTATTTTTCCAATGCTCTCAGCCACATTGAAGGTGAGAAAAAACTCATAATCAGTTGCGATATTGCAGGAGAGTTTTTCCGTATGAGCCTTTTCAACAGCGGTAAACCAATTGCAGATGAAGATATTGAGCATATCTGGAACAGCTTTTATCGGGCAGACAAAGCGCATTCCCGTGAACAAGGCCGTTTCGGTCTCGGACTTGCAATTGTTGCCGAAGCACAGAATCTTCAGAACGCCAAATACGGTGTTATTAACCACAAAGATGGTGTTGAGTTCTGGTTTGACATTGCGATGGAGCACTGAAAGACGCTTACAAATGAATATTCACCGTCCATTTTTCATAGGATTGAAAAAAAGGACGGTGTTTTTCTATGATGAACTATGTCTGGCCGATTATGCTCATTTTTGCTTTTTTTGCAAGCATTATAACGGGTAACATGGCAGCACTTTCTTCAGCGGTTATTCAGGGTGGACAAGATGCCGTGCAGCTTCTCCTCAGGCTTGTTGCAATGCTTTGCCTTTGGGGCGGGATTATGGAAACAGCGGAAAAGGCCGGGCTTACCGCCACATTCAGCAAACTGCTCTCTCCCGCCTTGAAGCTCATTTTTCCCAGACTTAAAAACAACAACTATGCTCTTGAGTCGATTTCTATGAATATTACGGCGAATATTCTCGGATTGGGAAACGCTGCAACACCATTGGGCCTCGAAGCGATGCGGCGGCTTCAGCAGCTGAATCCGGACACATCAAGGGCAAGTGATGAAATGGTTGTTTTTGTTGTTATGAACACTGCTGCAATGCACATCATTCCGACAACGGTTGCAACGCTTCGAGGCCAGTACGGTTCACAAAGTCCTATGGCGATTATGCCTGCATCTTTGCTCACATCAGCATGTGCGTTGACGGTCGCTGTTTTTTTTGCAAAGCTTGGCAACAGATTGGGGAGAAAAACAAAGTGATGGATATAATCGGAGAATGGGTGCTGCCTGTAATGGTGGTTTCCATAATTGTTGTCGGTCTGTTCAAAAAAGTCAGAGTTTTTGACTGTTTTATTGAAGGCGCAAAAAAGGGGCTGAGAACAGTATATGAACTTTTGCCAACAATAACCGGGCTTGTTGTTGCCGTAACAATGTTAAAAGCAAGCGGTGGAATGGAGCTCATTTCAAAAGCATTCTCTCCAATTGCCGGACTTCTGTGTGTTCCTGAGGAAACAGTTCCGATGGCACTTTTGAGCCCGATTTCCGGTGGGGGTTCGCTCAGTCTTTTTGAGTCCGTGCTCAAAAGCGACGGACCTGATTCCTTTCTCGGTCAGGTTGCTTCGGTTTTGATGGGGTCAACGGATACAACACTTTATGCCGTGACTGTGTACTATGCCGCAATCGGAATCAAAAACACACGCCATACACTTTATGCGGGACTTGCGGCCGATTTTGCTTCGTTCGTTCTTTCACCTTTTTTTGTCCGCATGACACTCTGGTAAACACTTTGAATTTGTTCCGAAAACAAATAAGATTATAAACTAATTGGTAAATATTTATAAAATTTTCAAATAACTATTTATTTTTATGTATAAATGTGCTATAATACAAATGCAAGATAAAGGAAACATCCTTTGAGATTCGTATTCTCAGAGGTTAATATAAAGGAGGCATTGTTATGAAGATTACAATCGTCG
>JAEDHZ010000145.1 GCA_016292705.1 Clostridiaceae bacterium | reverse complement strand
GCCCTGTTCGGAATCAAAGGAAAAATTGAGTTCTGATTTTTTTGCCGCATTCGGCGAAGAAAAAAGAAATCAAAAAAGCAAAGCTATGGAAGCTCTGAATAAATCTGATGTGCAGATTACGCAGTCAGATTGTGAAAAAAACCGCTCAGGAATCCTGCCGGATTCCAAGCGGTTTTTTTGTGCTATATAGCGGAAATGATGCAAGTGATATGTGCATCAAAGCCCTTGATGTTTATTCAGTAGTTCCATATCATTCACAAACGCTCAGGCGCATTGTGTGAATTACAGATTTTTGCTGAAACTCAGTAATAAGCTTTTTCACAATTGACAGGAGATTTATAGTTGATTCCTGCCGACCTTGCCTGACGGCAAAGATCCTTTGTCTGCAGCTTATAGTTTCTGCCGTCTTTTATGAAATATGTTCCGCATTGTCTGAATTTAAAGTCAACATTTTTGCGTATGCACTGCTCACGGATATCCAGAACCCATGAGTAGTCAAGCACCCTTGCGTTGATGTCAGACTCGCCGCCGACAACAACAAGCTCAATACCGTCAAGATACTTTTCCAAGTCTATTTTTCCGATCAGCGGCTGGGCGGTGATACACTTGTGCTTTGCAGGGACAGTTTGAAAAACGGACAGCTTTTTATCTGCGTTTTGCTGATTCTCAACGGTACAGCACACAACAACATTGTCATATCCGTCAGCCCAATCCTCCGGAACGCACTGAAGAAACCTTTCAATGCGCTTCGTTAAGAAGAGAAAGGTGCAATCCTTGCGTTCACGGATCATATCCCAGCATTCGCCTCGCCACCCGTCCGCATCTTCAATCAGAAAATCGGTTGAAAAGCAAAGGTATACCATTCCGGACTTCATTTTATAGTTACCGTTTTTGAGTTTTTCAACGGGCCTGTAAAAGCTATTGGTTTTCACAATTTCGTTTGTGTTGATATTCCTTTTTGCATCGCCCTTATGAATATAGCAATGCAGACAGCCCTCACTGCATTTTCTGCACCCTCTCCACGGGTTCCACATGGCCATTAACTTTACCTCCTCATGGATCTGAATACTTTTTTATTTCAGCAAATCAATAGTGAGCCAATCCGCAGGCGCAGATCCTGTTTGTTCCAAACAGCTTCCAGAATATACGAAGGATAAGATATATAAAGCCCATGAATCCGCTCTTATGGCAAATGCAGTCGCAGTCAGAATCAACTTCTTCACCGCAGACATCGCAGTTCCCGTTTTTGTCGCTGTCTGCGTGTCCTGTTGCGGAAACTGCTTTCTGCGCAACTATGACTTCACCGCAAACCGAGCAATGAGAGCCCTCGGTCAGACCGCCCTTTGTGCAGGTCGGAGCAACTGCGTTATCCTTCACGATTGAATGACCTTTTGCCGAACCGACATCTGATACCGTTTTTGTCTCGCTGCAACGGTCACATTTTGCCGTTTTTGTTCCGTCTTTTGTGCAGGTCGCATCGTTGTTTGAAGCAAAGCTTGTGAAGCTATGGGACAATTTTTCTGTCGGTGTGTCTGTATAGCTGTTTTTGCAGACAGAGCAGGTGTGCTTCGTATATCCGTCTTCGGTGCAGGTTGGCAAAATTACCGAAGCCTCATAGCAATGCTCTTTCAGTTCTTCTTCGGTTGTGTATTCTTCACCGCAGGTTTCGCAGACATATTTGCTGTATCCCTTTTCGGTGCAGGTTGAATCCTTGCGGCTCACACATTTGAAACTGTGTTCATGAATTTCGTCAATACTGACAAATTCGCATGAATTCTCTTTTGCATAAGCTTCTGCTGTTGAGCCGATATAGCCGTAAATCGTTGTTCCCGTTGCAATGGAATTTTCTTTAATGCTGCAATCGGGATTTTCAATCCTGATCTTTGAAAGATTTGAACAACCGTTAAAAGCAGTGGTTTCAATTGTTGAAACGCTTTCCGGAAGATTGAGCTCTCTGAGACTTCTGCAGCCGTTAAAAGCAAGCCTGTTGATTGCCGTTACAGTTTCGGGAATAACTATTTCAGTTATGCTCACACATCTGTTGAACATATTCTCATCAATCCGTTTCAGTCCGTCGGGCAAATTGATTTTTGAAAGCTTTGAACAGTTTCCGAACATATTTACTGCGTATGCGCTTGCAATACTTGACGGAAGAACAATCTCTTCAAGTGATGCGCAATTCATGAAAGCGTATCCGTTGAGTATTCTGACGCTTTCCGGTATTACAAGCCTTGAAAGCTTTGAGCAGTTGCCGAGAGAAAATGTTCCGATTGATACCAATGATGACGGGAGCGATATTTCAACAAGATCATCAAGCGTTCTGAAACAGTGATCACCCAAGGCAGTGCAGGAATTGCCGACAAACGAAATTGACGAAACATTCGGCGAATCCTTTGCCGAAGATGAAGGTCTGAACAGATGGGCAGGAACGGTTTTAACCTTATCTCCGAAAACAACGGTTATTCCATTTGAATCAGAGCCACACCACGCAAAGGTGAAGTTTGCGCCGTTGTTGCCGTCCTTTGGATCTCTTGAAAGGTTTGCGCAAGAAACTGCATTATAATTTATTCTTTCAAGGTGGCTCAGGGATTCAAAAGCATAGTTGCCGAGTTTTGTGATGTTTTCACCGACAGTCAGCGTTTTTATTGCTTTTGAAAGGAAATACCACGGTGCTGTTCCCTGTTCAAAGTCCGGAATTTCACCCGTTCCGTCAACACTCAGCTCCGCCGTTTCGGGAGAGTATTTCCAGGTTACGCCGTCAAAGTTTCCGGATAAATACGCTGCGTCTTTATCCATAACAATTTCGGTAAGGTTTTCACATCCCCAAAATGCGTAGCCGCCGATTTCTGTAATTCTGCTGTCAACAGTCACCTTGCGCACATCGTCTGCATATTCATTCCACGGCGCACCGCCTTCGGTGTATACCGGCAAAGCACCGGTTCCCTCCAAAGTCAGAAGACCGGTTGACAAATCCAGACTCCAGTTGATATTCTCAACAGTACCGCTTTGGATGTTCTGTATTCCTTTATATGAAATCGAATTGCCCGGGAATTGCTCAATGAGCAACGCCGGAACATATACAGGACGCTTTGTTTCGTTTCCGTCACCCGTTATGTTGACCGATATTCCGCCGTTGCCTTTCAGCTGAACAAATGTGTTTTCTTCAAGAACGGGAAGCGAATCTTCAAAGTCTGTGCAAAGATAAAGCATCTGACCGTCACATTCATCAAAGATGTTGCCTTTGATAACAAAATCCGTCATCTTGTTCACATGATATGTTCCGAGATTCCAGTTCGGCCATGTTTTGAAATGGGCGGCCTGGAACTTGTCCGTACGCTCTGTGCAAAGTCCGTAGCCTGCAAAGCGCATTATGTTGTTTTCAATATGAAAACCGTTTATTACGGAAGCAGGCTCCTTTGAGGTGTTCCAGAATTCAATCGAGTAATTGCAATATTCAATCACATTGTTTGTGAACGCAATCGGACCGCCGATTGATTCCGCATCTTTCGTAATCTGCGGCGTGATTCCGGCGTCATAAACCTGCCAGATATAGTTGTTGTCTGCAATATAGTTTTTTGAAGTTCCGTATACTTCAATCGCATTTCCGAAACGAACCGGCAAAGAGCCGTCATCATTATAGTGGTGAATGCCGCCGCCTATCCAGGCAAATTCGCAGTTTGTTATGATAAAACCGTCAATGTCACCACTGTTGACGCCGTGCGACGCAGTATATCTGAACTCAATGTTATCAACAACCGTGTTGTTTCTCCTTGCCGTAATAATCGGGCGGTCTTCACACAGCTCAATCTGAGAAAACCTTTCGTTCGGGTTCTCGGCGGAGTACAGATAAAGCTTTGTTGCGGTATTCACATTTGATGCCGCAAACCCGGCGGAATAAAACTGCAGGTCTTGCGTCAGTATCTGCGAAATATTTGAATCGTTATATTCAATCTCCTCATTTGTCAGAACCTTATGTCCGTAAACGGCATTCCGGTTGTCCTCATCAGGATTGAACATGATATTGCCGATATCATAATAGGTATCGTTCGAATAGCACCAGATGTTTTCTGCCGCCAAGCGCCATGTTCCGCTTTCAACGGCATCAACCGAACCGTATATCCTCGGCTTTGCACCGTTGCCGTAACTTCCGAAAAGGAGACTCCGGTTTGCAAAACAGTGTCCGCGATATATTCCGCCCCTTTCAAACAGGATTGCATCTCCGTCGGAAAAGCTGTATGAGGCAACCTTTTCAAAAGTTTTCCACGCAGAGAGAGGAGACTTTCCGTCGTTGCTGTCGTCACCGTTTTTTTCAGAAACATAGTATACCGTACCTTCGACACTCCCAATGTCAGTGTTTCCGGTATTTCTTATCTGCTGTATTCTCTGCGCCGTAACGGTTTCAATGTCGGTAATCCCGGCGGCTGAAACCAAGCAGAAAGAAGACAGCAACAACAAAAAAGACAGCATGACACAGATGACATTTTTTCTTGTTTTCATAGTTAGCACTCCTTTTTCGAAAAGATACACTGCTTACAGGCATAATTATA
>JAEDHZ010000144.1 GCA_016292705.1 Clostridiaceae bacterium | reverse complement strand
CACTTGTACATCTTTCAATGAGTATTATATATTGTTTCTAAATATTTGTCAACAAATTATTCAAAAAAATTTAATTTTTTTGAAACCGTTATAAAACAAATTATATTCTTCAGGTGCGGAAATGTTCAATGAACTCATTCGCTCATATATCTTTAACGGTTGTAACCGGCAGACCAATGCCTGCACCGTCATCCTCAAACAAAGGATTGCGCGGCGAGCAAATCTCAACTGCCTTTGAAAGAACATGAACCATTGCAACTTTCAAAGCTCCGCCGTATTCTCCGTCAAGTGTCCATGGAACTTCATCAGGCGAGGAGAACTTCGCTTTGCTTGTCCTGAGGAAAATAATCTGCTTTCCGTCATATTCCTGCCGGACAACTCTTCCGAGCATGGCGGGAGCGTTAATCGGCCTGACTTTGCGGACAAGGAGAATTTCAAAGTAACCGTCGTTGAGTTTAACATCATTGACATTGAACTTGAAGATTCCGCCAACCGAGGTTGAATTTGAGATTGCACCAAACGAAAAGTCATCCTCAATAACTCCGCCGTCATATTCAATTCTCATGTGGACGGGCTTTATGCTCTTCCACTCCTTGATACCGTTGAAAATATATGCCGCATGACCGAAACGGTTTTTCATCTTCTGGCTTGTTGCATAGGAAGCCTTTGTGAATGCGCCAAAGGAAGCAACATAGGAAAAATATCTGTTGTTGAAAAGTCCGATATCGTAGCTGTTGGTGTTTCCGGACATAATCAGGTCGGTAGCCTCGGTGATATCACGGGGAATTCTGAGCGTTGCCGCAAGGTCGTTCGTTGAGCCGGTGGGGATGTATCCGATCGGGACACGGTGCAGCATATCCATAACACCGTTGATAGTCTCGTTCAGAGTTCCGTCGCCGCCGCAGCAGACAACAAGATCCTTGCCCTCGCCGTTGTTGCGGACAATGTTGGTTGCATCCCCCTGACAGGTTGTTGTGTGAACCGAAAACTCATACTCGTTCTGGGGAAACTTATCAACAATGTCAGATGTTGCAGCCCTTGATTTTGTCCTTCCGGCACATGGGTTAACGATCAAAAGAACCTTTTTCTTTTCGCTTTCCATAGTAACACCTCCGGCATAGCCGAACCTAAAAAACTTCATACAACTTTTACAAAGAACATTTTAACAAGAGACGGCAACATTGTCAATCAGCTGTGAATCTTTTGAACAAAAAGAATCAGGATTGTAAACAGTTTGCTGAATATAATCATCATTCACTACGGATTTGTCTTTGATTTACGATATCTTATTGTTCAATCTTTTCCGGCTCTTCTTGTCCTAACCACATGTTTTCAAACTTTATTCCGGAAATTTTTTCAAGCATTCTCTGTTCCTCTGCGGTCAGTTCAACATAGCCATGCTCATGTTTGAAAGCAACCTTTTCCCGGATAAATGCGTGCTTTTCTCTTGTGAGATCATAGGACAGAACGGAAAGGAAAGCGAGGGTGAGGAAGCAGACCGGTATAATCGTATAACAGACGGTAACACCGAAAACCGCACTTTCGCTCTGCGCACCGTCAAGCAGCGTTGTGTTATAGCCGAATGCGCCGAGGATTTTTCCGATTCCGAATGCGGCAAAGCCGCTGACAAACTTTTTGACAAAGGTTGAAAAGGTTGAAATAACGCCCTCTCTTCTCTGCCCGGTTATCATCTCGTCAACATCGGTAACATCGGGAAGAATATTGCTTTGAACGCTTGCCATTCCGGAAAGACCGAGTCCGTAGAAGAACTCAACAATGAAAATGATGACCGGATTTCCAAGCGTCCTTGTGAACCACGCAAGCAGAAGCGCCGAAACGGCAACCGGAACAAAAACTTTTGCCGGAAGCTGCTTGCTTTTGCGGATGGAGAAGAAGTAAGCAGGGAAGAATCCGACTGCCTCGCCGATTCCGGAAACCATGACAAGCATTGAATAGTTGCTCTGCTGACCGAGGACGGTGACGAGGTAATAGTAAAAACACTGGGAAACAAATGCAGATGAAAAAAGGATGAACAGACCGAAAAGGAAATATTTTCTGAAAACACGGTTCTTGATAACATTTGCGTACTGCGAACAGAACTCTCTGATATTGAGAGGTTCGTTGACCTGTTCGGCGGAGCTTTCCTCCTTTGTGCCTTTGAAAGTGAAAATCAGCGGAAGCGAGGTCCAGAGGCACAACACACCTCCCATTATGGCAAAACGCGTGCGGTATTCCGGGGAAAACGACGGAGTTGTTATAAGACCGTTGATTCCGCCGAGAATCATTGCGGAAACAAAGAACGAGGAATAGCTTGCAACGGCGTCAAGAATCGTCTTGACTGCGTTATACTGCGTTCGCAGGTCATAACCCGGAGCAATCTGTGCAAGCATTGCCGTATGCGGAACGGTAATAAAAGTTGAAACCGTTTTGTAAAGCATATATGTAAAAATATACCACCACATGGTTTTTGTGCTGTTGCCTGCGGCAGAAATTCCGAATGAGTTCCACATCAAAAAATATGAGATTATCGCCGGGATAACACCGAGAATGAGATAAGGGCGGTGTCTTCCGAGCTTGCTTTTTGTGCGGTCTGTAACAAGTCCCATAACGGGATCCGTGATGGCATCGCAGATACAGGAAAAAAGCGCAACCGTTCCGTATTGCTCGGTTGAAAGCCCCTCAACATGGGTGAGGAACGGAAGAAGATATGAGCCGAGAACATACGGACCGCCGCCGGTGAAAAAAATTGCGGAGTTATATGCAATCATCGGGGAAAGCTTTGTTCCCTCTTTTACTCCGACAAGCTTTTTGAGCGAGGAAGCAAGGTTCTTCCTCCCCGTGTTTTCCTTGTTCATTCTTCAGCCCCCTTTTCAAAAAGGTAGCCCTTGATGAAGAATTTGTTGCAGGTTACATCGTGACGGCTTTCAACGGGAACAGGCTCTGTGCGCTTGTTTGATTTATTAAAAATGACAATCTTCCCGTCAACATACTTCACCATAACGGTATGAAGCGAGGAAAAAATACGCCTGTGATTCCAAAACGAAAGGATTCCGCAACGGCAATGGGGCAATTCATTGAAAAAGGTGTTATAATCCCATGTTGAGCTGTATTCAATTCCCCGTTCATCAAAAAACTTTCCGAGCACGCAGACATTTGAACCGAAAAATCCCATTGCAATGCTTGATTTCGGATACATTTCATAGCAGACCCGGGGAAGTGTTGTTTGGATTCCGAGATCCCGTGCGGCATTATAAACCGCTATCATCTCGCAGCCGCACCATCCGACGGAATAAAGACCGTATCTGAGTTTTGAAAGTTCGCCTGCGTCTTGCCCGTTAAGATAATCGTCAGGCAAATTGATAAGAACATTATGATAATAATTCTTTTTCTCCAGCATTGTTATTCTCCCTTTTCTCCGGCAAAGCCGGTTATCATTTTATGCTGTCTATTATAGAATAACCACAGTCAATAGTCAACAAAATACAAATATTTAAACGGGCGGCAAATGCCGCCCGTTTGACATCCGGGTTATTTAACCTTTTTCCTTTCAACAAGCCGTCCGATAATAACGCCGACAATCAGCGCAACAACAATTCCGACCGTTGCGGCCATCATGTCAAACATTGTGTCAAACAGAGGATACTGACCTGTGTTTCCGGCTCCCTGACCAAAAATTTTGAAAAATAACATATTAAAATTGGCACCGATACCGTATCCCTGATTTGCTGATCCGGCGATGAAAAAGTCCGACAGAAATTCAAAGATTTCCCATATTACAATGATAGCAAACGAAAAGCCCGCCGCACTGAAAAGCGAGGCATTGCGGCTGAATCTTTCCTTTGGAAACAACGCTTTCAAAAGCTCAATTCCAAGGAATACACAGCCAAAGCCGGTAAAGAAATGCAGCCATTTGTCATAAAATTCAATCACGCTGTAGGTATCAACACAATTGTTGAAAAAGCAGCCGACAAGCACAAACAGGTCAATATATGTCTGCGTCCGGAATGAAAGTCTGCCAAACAGCAACTTTTGCGGAAAAATTGCGGAAAAGACCGGAACCGCAAAGGTTGCAAGTGTGTTGAGAACAATCGCAAGATAAAGCGCAGGCGCAACCTTACCCGGCATTATGACGCAGGCATATATCATCGTTATCCGTGATACCCACCAAAATACATACTCGATAATATTCCCTTCGCTTTTTAGCCTTTCAAACTGAGAATACAAATGAGACTTCAGCTTAACTTTCATGTTTGTTACACATCGGCACAATGAGCCGATCTCCTTTTCAGTAAGAATATGACTGCAAAAAATCATATAAGATTATATATATATGAAACACAATAATCAACAAATATTAAGCTTTTGTAATAAAATTGTTGCTGTTTTTTCTGTTTTTCAGAAGAAACAGTATTTCATAGAGTTATACATCGTGAATAATGCTCATACCTTGCAAATTCTGAGCTGTTTTATAAGACTTTACACCAATTTTGGGCAAACAAAATTCCGGACAAAGGAAAGCCCCGAAACCGTAGATGGCTTCGGGGTTTTGAATCCCATTCGGGATGAATCATCTCTTTGAGAACTGCGGTGCACGGCGAGCGCCTTTGAGACCGTATTTCTTTCTTTCCTTCATTCT
>JAEDHZ010000143.1 GCA_016292705.1 Clostridiaceae bacterium | reverse complement strand
TTGTTGACAAATATTTAGAAACAATATATAATACTCATTGAAAGATGTACAAGTGCATGTTTTGTGAAGGAGGATGACAACATGGATGGCGGTTTCATGTCATATATTCAGATGTTCATTGACTTTATTTTGAAGATTATTGCTCTTTTCAAGTCAAATGAAAACACTGAAGAGAATGGCAACGAGGAATAAGAAATATTCCTGCATTTTGTTTAATGTCAGAACTAAAGCTATAAATTACGGAAAGCGCTTTGCTTTCTGCAATTTATAGCTTTTGTTGTCTTAGGAAACCAGTGAATGAATCACAGTATACGATTATCATCAAAAAAGCTACAATTCACGCAGACGGAAAAGTGCATCCGTGAATTGTAGCTTTTGTTTTTATCTGTTGAAGTTTTAAAATGTTATTTTTTTGCTGCTTCTGCTTTTCCTTCCGGTGTGTCACGGTAATACTGTGTTTTCGGATTCGGGTGCGGATTGTTCTTCCAGATTCTTTCCGCTTCAACTGCCCATTCCGAGGCAAATTTGTCGCATTTGCTGCAGAGGGCTTCTGCCGTTTCCTCGCCGAGGAGGTTGGTGGATTTTGCGCCGGTTTCTTTGATGATGCTGCGCAGACATTGCGGATTTTCAAGCATCGGGCAGGGACGCAGGTGGTTGTCGTTGAACGGCTGATTGCGTCTGAACGCCATGAACAGCGGACTCCTCAGGCCCTCAAGAATCGTCTTTTCCCTGATGTTTGAATCGGAAAAATGGATAAAAACGCAAGGCTCCATGTCGCCTGCGGAGTTGATGTGGAAGTAGTTTCTGCCGCCGGCAATGCAGCCTCCGACATATTCGCCGTCATCCTGGAAGTCCATCACGAAAAGGGGCTTTCCGCTTTCTCCGTTGCGTGTTTTGCGCAGCCATTTATACATGTGCTCTCGCTGTTCAGGTGTGGGAATGAGTTCAACCGGAGCGTCATGGCCAACGGGCATGAAATTGAAATACAAGCCGAACTTAACGCCGAGAGAAATCATTTCATTAAGAAATTCATCGCTTGTGACAAAGTCAACATTCTCGCTTGTGTAGCAGACGGACATTCCGAAAAGACAGCCGTATTTTTTCAGAAGCTTCATTGCCGATATAGCTTTCCGGTAGCTTCCGGTGCCTCGTCTTGCGTCGGTCGATTCTTCGGTACCCTCAACGCTTATTGCAAAGGCAAGGTTTCCGACCCGCAAGACCTCTTGGCAGAAATCGTCGTCAATGAGTGTTGCGTTGGTATATGCAAGGAATGCGCAGTCCGGATTTTCCTCGCAAAGGCGAAGAATTTCTTTCTTTTTGATAAGCGGTTCGCCGCCGGTGAACATATAAAGATGTGTTCCGAGCGCCTTGCCTTGGCGGACAACACTTGCCATTTCGTCATAGGAAAGGCTGACATTGTGACCGTATTCCGCAGCCCAGCAGCCTTTGCAGCGGCAGTTGCAGGCACTTGTGGGATCCATGAGGATGAGGAACGGTATGTTGCATTTATAAACATCTCTGTTTTTGCGGACAGCCTTTGTTCCGTTGACTCCGGCGCCGAGCCCGAGTGCAAGGGCCATCTTTTTGAGCAGACTGCGGTCGATATCGTGCAAAAAGCTCATGGCGTAATCATAGTAAACGCCATCACCTTTTGATATAGCATTTTTCATTGCTTTGAAGTTCTTTTCGGGGAATGAGCCTCCGCTGAGTTTTTCAACAATTGAAATCAGTTTAAGCAAATTCGCCTGGGGGTTTTTGTCAACATATTTAAGGAGTTTGTCGAGCATCATTCCTGCAAGCTTACGCTGAGCTTGTTCTTTTTTTGTCATCGTTACACCTCACTTAAAAATTATAAAACAAATATATCATACATATTTTAAAAAGTCTATGTTTTAATTGCCTAAATTATTGTCAGACAAAACCGAAATTTGTAACATATTACTATGTTATTTTTAAATATACTTCAAAAAACGACATCTGTATTACAAAGGAAGCCTATGCTGTGATTTATTCAGTGGTTCCTTAAGTGTTCAAGGAAATTAAATTTCGCATTTTTCTTGCAAAATTCATGCTAATATTATATACTTTTTCTATTCATATAAACAGTAAGAAAGAAGGGTGTTTTGATGAACGAAAAAACAAAATCAACGCTGCTTGCCCTTTTGCGTGCCGCCGTTGCAATGACGATTTTTGTTCTTGCCGTTGTCAACTATGAAAAGCTCAAGAATATTGATGTCCGTGCAATTGTTGATTCGAGCGCAAACGTCGCTATTGCTGTCGGAGCAATACTCGGAATCTATTTCATCAAGTCCGTTCTATTCATCATCCCCGCATCACTTATTTATATCGCAGTAGGCATGGCTTTTTTTGCCCCTCAGGCTATTGCCATCAACCTTTGCGGTATTATTATTGAGGTCACTGCAACCTATTTCCTCGGCCTTTTCCTCGGCGGAGATTATGTTAACAAACTGCTTGCAAAAAACAAGGCCGGACAAAAGCTGCTTGAGAAAAAATTCAACGATAATTTCTGGGTGTTGCTCGGCATCCGTGCTCTGCCTGTTTTTCCGATAGACTTTGTTTCGCTTTTCTGGGGTGCTTCAAAGTGCAAGTTTTTGCGATACTTCATTGTTTCTGTTGCAGGAATAATGCCGAGAGTTATTCTTTTCACAATTCTCGGAGACGGAATTTACGACTACATTCCGATTCATCTGATTGTGAAAATAATCATCTGTGCAATACCTGTCGGAGTAGTTGTTTATCTTATCCGGTACTTTGTTAAGCAGAAAAAGGGTGAACCCGAAGCTTCGGAAACGAAAAGCCTTCAGCTTCAGGAAGAAATGAAAGAAGAAGGTTAAAACAGATGTCATTATACGAGCTTTTTATTCTTGCGGTCGGACTTTCAATGGACGCCTTCTCCGTTGCCGTCTGCAAAGGTCTTTCAACAAACAGGCTGCAAAAAAAGCATTACTTCCTTGTCGGGGCATGGTTTGGCGGCTTTCAGGCTTTAATGCCGGCGATAGGCTACTTCCTTGGCAGTACATTCAAAAAGTATATTGACAGCTATGACCATTGGATTGCCTTTGTTCTGCTCGGTCTCATCGGTGCAAATATGCTTCGTGAAGCATTCTCCAAAAAAGAGGACGAAGACGAAAGCGACTCCTTTTCGGTCAAAGCAATGTTCATACTTGCCGTTGCAACAAGTATTGATGCGCTTGCCGTTGGTGTTTCGTTTGCGCTTCTGCCTCAGGTCAATATTACGGCGGCTGTGCTGTTTATCGGTGTCATAACATTTGCTCTTTCCGCAGTCGGACTCAAGGTTGGCAATGTTTTCGGTGCAAAGTATAAAAGCAAGGCGGAGCTTGTCGGCGGAGTGATACTCATTCTTATCGGTCTGAAAATACTGCTTGAACACCTCGGTGTGTTGGGGTAAGTAAATTTTTATATACACTGATTTATCATTGTTCATCTGAAAGAATAAAGGGCAGGAAATGCCGCTGAAAATTGTCAGGCAGGATATGACAAAAATGTGTGTTGATGCCATTGTTAACACCACCAACGAAAAAATGATCGGTTACAGCGGTGTTGACCTCGCCGTGCACACGGGTGCAGGCCTTTTGCTTGATGCCGAGTGCAAAAAATTGCCCCTCTCGGTCTTGGAAGAGCCAAAATCACAAAGGGATACAATCTTCCGGCAAAGCGTTAAATTATGCCTCGATTAAAATATGTACGAAAAGCGAGGTCAATATGTTTCTCAAGAGATAGCAATATGAAACGGCGGCAAGGATTTTCCCTGCCGCCGATAATGCGTAGCATTTTAGTGTATGTCTTTCTTTGTGAATTTCAGATATGAAACAATTATCCCGCTGATTGATATGACTGCACCGATAGTAACTAAAGTGCAGTCAAGACTGCCGGTTGATACAATATCGGCACCCTCGCAATATCCAAACGGCGTTATGTATTTCAGAAACTCGGCGACATCAGCAATGTTTGCAATCAGGTTCAGAAAGTACATCATAACGGCAATGCCGAGTCCTATGCCCACGCTGCCTTTGCGAAGGAAAGCCGAGATACCGAAACAAATTCCTGCAAGTTCTAACTGGAGCAGATAATAGGCAAGATGCATAAGACTGATTTCTTTCAGGGGAATTGATTCGCCGATGGCGGCTATGGAGCCGACTGCAAGGGCATAAATAATCAAATTAATAGCCGTGATCTGAATCAGCACCGCAAGCAGCTTTTCCGTAATGATCCTTTTGCGGCTGACAGGATGAGTCAGCAGAAATTCCGCTGTTTTGTCCTTTTCTTCTTTGCTGAGAATACCGACTGCGCAAAGAGCCGCATAAAACGCACCGCCGAGCCCCAAAATATTGCCGCACTCAACAGCATAAAACCCTATAAGCGTTCCGAAGTTCAAACGGTCCATACCAAATGCCTCGGTAAAAGAACCCATAGAGGAAAACATATCGTTGACGCCCTCCATTTGTCCTTTCATTTCAGGAAACAGGAAAATACAGGTCGCAAGCAAAAAGCCGATAGAAGCCGTCCATATCAAAAAGGATGTCTTGCCTTGCCTTAGTTCGTGTTTTACAAGCGTCATACCGTTTCACCGTCCTTTTCGTAATAATGCAGAAATACTTCTTCCAGAT
>JAEDHZ010000142.1 GCA_016292705.1 Clostridiaceae bacterium | reverse complement strand
GTGAACTTATTGAAGGCCTCAAGAAAGGCTTTGAGCTTCTCAAGGAACTTTTCGCATTCTTTAAGCCTCTTTTCGGAATCAAGGATGACGAAACAACAGGGGAAAACGCATAATTGGGTTCATAATACTTCCTCCGCAAAAGAGCGGAGGAAGTAACTTTTTTTAATAAAATAGGATGAAAATTTAATAATTAAAGATGAATATTTTTTGAATTATATGTTGACATATTTTTAACTTTGTATTATAATACTCGTGGTTAAAGGATGATAACCTTTAAATAAACTAAAAAAAGGAGGAGAATCTAATGAATAACGTATTTTTCCAGTTCTGCAAGAAGTATTGGAGCGAGATCGTTGCTTTCGGTGACGCTCTCTATGCATGGTTCAAGGGCCTTTTCGCATAATTGACTCTAATCACATTTAAGTTTAATTAAGGTTAAATGAGAGGGAAGCTCCGGATGGGGCTTCTTTTCTTTTTGTCTTTTCAGGCGGTTCTTCCGTAACCCGGTAAGAATCGCTTTTACTATTTGCTTTGCTTTTTCTGAAAACTCCCGAACAAAAGAAAATATCGCTTGCAATCGGGAAAACAAAAATGTATTATATAACCAACAAAGTATTCTGTCCGGGAGGCGGTTATGAAAAAATTTTACTTTTCCGATGAAAAAGAAAAGAAGCGCGCACTTGCCTGTCTTTTGTTTGCAAAGAGAACGGGACTTATTGATGACAGCAGTCTGGAAGCTGTTGCCGAAAGGTGCGAGGCTGAAAACCAAAAGAGGAAGGAAATGCTCAAAAACGGTGAAGTTGTCTATGGCCTGACGCAATTCCCTCTTTCGGTATATCTTGACTATGAGCTGACACGCTTCAGGCTTGACTTCGCAAGCGAAAACGAGACGGTCAAAAAGAACTATAGGTATGCTCCCATTTCAAAAAAGGAAAGGAAGGAGTATTACAGGAATAACGGAGACCTTTTCACAAGATACGGCGGCGATAAGTTCAGCTTCAGAGAGGTTTCCATGATTATTGAAAAAAAGATAAGAGAGGAGCAGTATGAAAATGAAATCAACAACATATTATGTGAGCTCTCTTAACGGAAACGACAGCTTTGACGGAATGAGTGCGCAGACGCCGTTTGTGTCGCTTGAAAAAATCAACCGTAGTAATATCAATCCGGGGGATAGAATCCTGCTTGAAAAAGGCTCTGTGTTTTCCGGTGAGTACCTGCACCTGAAAAATTGCGGAAACATCAACGGTGAGCCCATTGAAATTGCCTCCTACGGTGAAGGTGACGCTATGCCCTGTATTGCTGCGGACGGAACGGGAATGTGGTATCAGGATTACGGTGGGGCACTTGACAATGTCTGCCACCAATATAAGGGTGAGGTTTCCTCAGCAGTTTTGCTTTACGACTGCGAAAACATTATTCTCAGAGACATTGAGATTACAAACCGCGGCAGTGAAAAAACACCTGAGGAATACTCCGCAGCCCACAAAACTGACAGAACCGGTGTTGCTGTTGTTGCGCAAAACAGGGGAACACTTTGCAATATTGTCCTTGACGGCCTTTTTGTTCATGATGTCAACGGAAATGTATATAACAAGCACATGAATAACGGCGGCATATATATGACCTGCCTGAAGCCGGAGGATGAAAGCAGAACCGGTGTTGCAAGGTATAACGGTGTAACAGTAAAAAACTGCTGCGTGAAAAGAGTCAGCCGCTGGGGTATTGCTGTCGGGTATACATATCAACACAAAAAATTTGCAACAAAAAAGCTTGACGAGGAAACATTCAGAAAGTACGGCAACGAGAATGTCACAATTTGCGAAAACTATGTCAAGCTTGCCGGCGGAGATGCCATTACACCTATGTATGCGTTGACTCCGTTGGTTGAGCACAATGTTTCGGACAGCTGTGCAGTTGAAATCAACGACCGTGTTTACCGCTATCCCGAAAAGAGAATGGGAAAGGTTGCGGCGGCAATCTGGCCGTGGAAATGCAAAAACGCCCTTTTCCGCTATAACGAAGCGGTTGACACAAAGCTGAATCAGGACGGTATGGCGTATGATGCGGACTCCGGAGACGGAACGGTTTATGAATATAACTATTCAAGACTGAATGAGGGCGGCTGCATAATGTTCTGCCTGGGCGAGGCAATCAACAACACATTTTCCGATAATGTCAGCTACGATGACCTTGGCGGAACAATCAGCCCCGTCGGCAATCCTGATGCCCTTGTCTGCAATAACCGCTTTTATGTCCGTAAAGGGGTTCCTTTCAAGCGCAAAAAGATGCGCAGCGGCAAGGTTAAATTAAAGAATAACGAAATAATCACAATTGAATGATTAAATGGAGGTCTTTATGGCAAACAAAAAAGGCAGGGTAACAGTTCCGACAGATGTTGATGTGATCAAGGAAACACTTGAAATTATGGATATCTGGGGTGCCGATGCGCTTCGTGACTGCGACGGCACCGAATTTCCGCAAGAATTGAAAGATGCCGGCGGAAAGGTATATGCAACCTATTACACAACCCGAAAGGACAACGAATGGGCAAAGGCAAATCCGGATGAAGTTCAGCAGATGTACATTATGACTCCTTTTTGCACGGCAACGGGCGAAAAGCTTGAAATTCATCTGATGGATCATCTCTACCCGGATATGCTGAAAGTCAATGACCGTGACGACATCACAAGGTGGTGGGAGGTAATTGACAGGACAACGGGAGAGGTTGTTGAACCGGGATACTGGTCTTATGACGGGAAAAGCGGAAATGTTGTGATTGAAACAAAGCCTTTCCATGAGTATACGGTAAGTTTCCTTGCCTATATAATGTGGGATCCCGTACACATGTATAATGCCGTTGTCAACAATTGGAACATTGAGCCGCAGATAACGTTTGATGTCCGCCAGCCGAAAACAAGGAAACATTCAATGGAAAGACTGCGCAAATACCTTGACACACATGATTATGTTGATGTTGTGAGGTTTACAACTTTCTTCCATCAGTTCACACTCATATTTGATGAGCTTGCAAGGGAAAGATTTGTTGACTGGTATGGCTATGCCGCCTCAGTCAGTCCCTATATCTTAGAACAGTTCGAAAAGGAAGTCGGCTATAAATTCCGTCCCGAGTTCATTATTGACCAGGGCTATATGAACAATATGTACCGTATTCCGTCAAAGGAGTTTAAGGACTTTCAGGCATTCCAGAGACGGGAGGTTGCAAAGCTTGCCGGTGAAATGGTAGCAATTGTCCATGAGTACGGCAAGGAAGCCATGATGTTCATGGGTGACCATTGGATCGGTATGGAGCCTTTCATGGAGGAGTTTGCCTCAATAGGTCTTGATGCAGTTGTCGGAAGTGTCGGCAACGGCGCAACTCTGCGCCTTTTCAGCGATATCAAGGGCGTGAAATATACGGAGGGAAGATTTCTGCCGTATTTCTTCCCCGATGTGTTCTGTGAGGGCGGAGACCCTGTTAAGGAAGCAAAGGTAAACTGGATAACGGCAAGAAGAGCAATACTCAGAAGTCCCATTTCCCGCATCGGATACGGTGGATATCTGAAGCTTGCACTGAAGTTCCCGGAGTTTGTTGATTATATCAAAGATGTCTGCGATGAGTTCAGAACGCTCTATGACAACATCTGCGGAGTAACGCCGTATTGCGTCAAAAGGGTTGCCGTTCTCAATTGTTGGGGCAAAATGCGTGCCTGGGGGAACCACATGGTTCACCATGCCCTTTACTACAGACAAAACTATTCATATTTCGGAATTATCGAGGCACTGAGCGGTGCGCCGTTTGATGTGAGCTTCATCAGTTTTGATGATATTAAGAATAATCCTGCGCTGCTTGAAAACATTGATGTTATCATAAATGCCGGCGACGCCGATACAGCGCAATCCGGCGGAGAATACTGGGCAGACGAGGAAATCACAACGGCAATCAGACGCTTTGTTTATAACGGAGGCGGTTTTATAGGTGTCGGTGAACCGGCAGCACACCAATGGCAGGGCAAGTTCTTTCAGCTTGACGATATCCTGGGTGTTGAAAGGGAGAACGGAATGTCGCTCAACACACGCAGATATAACACCACCGAGCACAGGGATCACTTTATTCTTGCTGATGCTCAGGGTGAGGTTGATTTCGGCGAGGGTAAGAAGAACATTGTTGCCCTTGAGGGAACAACCGTCCTTGTTCAGACTGCGACCGAGCTTCCTTTTGCTGTCAGACACGCTGAGGAGGTTCAGATGGCTGTCCGTGAGTTCGGAAAGGGCAGGGGTGTATATATCAGCGGTCTGCCGTACTCATTCAAAAACAGCCGTGTGCTTTACCGTGCAATACTTTGGAGTGCTTCCGCTGAGGATGAGCTCAACCGCTGGTATTCAACGAACTACAATGTTGAAGTTCATGCCTATGTCAAAAACGGCAAATACTGTGTTGTGAACAATACCTACGAGCCGCAGGACACTACGGTATATGTCGGAGACGGCACAGGTTCAAAGCTTCATCTGGATGCAAACGAGATCAGGTGGTTTCAGATTGCTGAGTGAATAACCTGACTCACATTGGCTAAAGAGATATCATTGAAAAAAGCCTGACTGTCTGTTGGACAAATCAGGCTTTTTTCGTGCAAAAGAGTAACCAAACGGAGCAGAATCAAGGTAAAAGTAAGCAAAAGTAGTATGCC
>JAEDHZ010000141.1 GCA_016292705.1 Clostridiaceae bacterium | reverse complement strand
CTGCAAATTACAATATTTACGTTATCGCAACCAACGACGCGGACACTCCAGTTTCTTCCGAAAAAAGTGATTCGATAACCGTTAAAACAAAGCTTTCAAAAGTGGAAATCACTTCCGCAACGCCCACAACCGACTCTGTAGCTCTTAAATGGAGCAAAAATGACAAGGCGACAGAATATATTGTCTCCTACGGCACGGGAACCAAAACTGTTAACGGCTGCGAAACAACAATCAGCGAACTCACTCCCGGAACTAGCTATACATTCACCGTAACGCCCGTATTGGCAGGCTATGAGGCTTATCCATCGTCAAGCAAAGCTGTAACGACTCTTATTGATAGTGTTAAGAATCTCAAGGTTACGGATTTCAGTGACAGCTCTGTTTCTCTTTCCTGGGACAAGGTCGGAACTGCAACCTACAAAGTCATTTACGAAGATGACAGCGGCAAGGCTATCACTTTACCCACAAATTCACCGAGCATTGAAATTAAAAACCTTAAGCAGAATACCAGATACAGCTTTACTGTCAAAGCGATTATTGGCAATACTGAAACAGAAGGCATAGAAATATCTCAGACAACAAAGCTTTCTCCTGTTGGAAAAATTACTGCAAAGGTCAATGCAGATAATACATCCGTTTCCCTTTCTTGGACAATAGATAAATCCTATCCTGTGAATTATCAAATTTACAAGAACGACAATTCAACACCTATTATTGGAGTTGAATTTATTGGACCAATCGGCGATACACATACCGCAACAATCAAAAATCTTGAACCCGGAACTTACAAATTCCTTGTTGTGGCATATACAGACGGCGTTACTGCCGAGCCGACTCCCGTCATTGTAACCGTTCCGGCCGCATAACATTCATTAACCCCACACGACCCCGACGGGCAAGCTCTTCGGGGTCGTTTGTCAGTAAAATCACCCATAATTATTAAGGAGGAAGAAATCGAATGAAAAAGCTTTCAAAGCTGATTATGACTGCAATTCTGTGTCTGAGCATTGCGCTTACGGCAATAACTCCGGCATTCGCCGCAGTTGCAAAAGTCAAAAAGCTCAAAGCAACCGTAACCTATAACACTGTCACCCTGCAATGGCAAAAGGCTTCCGGCGTTTCCGGATATGAGGTTCAGCAAGCCTCCGGAAAGAAATGGAAAACCGTTGCAAAAACAAGGAAAACAACGCTGAAAATCAAAAAGCTCAAGTCTGCAACAACCTATAAATTCCGTGTCCGTGCTTTCAAAAAGTCCGGCAAAAAGACTGTATACGGCAATGCTTCAACAATCTCCGCAAAAACCCTTTGCGCTGCGCCAAAGAACCTCAAAGCTGCCGTCCTCTCCCCAACAACAGCAAAACTCACCTGGGCAAAAACCGCAGGTGCTTCAAGATACCGCATCCAGAAATGGAACGGAAAAAAGTGGGTCTTCCTCACAAGCACTCCGTCAACCTCTGTCGTTGTCAGCGGACTTGTTCCGTCCGTTGGAGCAAAATTCCGTGTCTGCGCCCTTTCGCAGTCGGGAAAAAAGGTTTTTGCCGGTGCATACTCGGCTTCCGTTACAGTCAAAACAAGCCTTGCAACGCCCTCTGCGCTGAAAATTACGGGTTCAACGGCAACCTCCGTCACCCTCACCTGGAGCAAAGTTGACGGCGCAGCAGACTATGTTATTTATCAGGACGGAAATCTCGTCCGTGTTTCAAAAACCAACAGCGTGACAATTGACAAAGGTATTCTGCCCGGCACTGTTTATAAATTCAATGTCAGAGCAAGAGTTAATTCAGCAGGCAAGTACTACCTTTCTGCTTTTTCCTCAAGCATTTCAACAAAAACAGCTCCTGCCGCCGTTTCCGGCTTTTCCGCTGCCGCAGCAACCGCAAGTTCCGTTGTTCTCACCTGGAACGCCGAAACAAGCGCAGACAGTTATTGGATTTACACGGTCAAGAACGGAAAGGACACCAAGACTGCAACAGTTTCAGGCGCTGCAACCGAATACACGGTTTTCAATCTTGAAGAAAGCACGGAGTATTCATTCAGGATAAGAGCAGTCTGCGAGTTCAACGGAAAAACGCTCCTCGGACCGCTTTCCGATGTCAAGTCGGCAAAGACCTCCGTTTCCGGTGTCAAGGGTCTCACCGTCAACAGTGTTACGGCAACCTCCGCAGAACTTTCATGGAAAGTTCTCAACTCTGCCGAAGCATATACGCTTGAACAGAGCACAGACAAGAACAAGTGGACAAAAGCCGCTGATATCAGCTCCTCCTCAGCCGTAAACGACAAAATTTCATACACCGTCAACGGACTCAACGAAGGCTCTGTAACATATTTCAGAGTGTCCTCAAAAGTCAGCGGCAGCGATGAAACGGCATACAGCGATATAGTTACCGTCAAGACCGCTCCCGGAAAGGTCACCGGTCTCAAGGCATTGGTTTCCGCCGATTCAAAAAGCGTTGCCGTAACCTGGACTGCAATCCCGTCCGCAGACGGCTACATTGTCAGCTTTGACGGAAAAACAACGGAAGTCAACAAAAACTCTGCAACGCTCACTCTCTCCTCCGTATACACAAGAGCCAACACCAAGTATAGCTACTCGGTAACAGCTTTCACAAAGTTTGGCGCAAAAAAGCTGACCGGCGCCCAGAGCGACCCCTGCGTTTTCAAAACACCGATCGGCAACATCACCAACCTCAGAACAACCGAACGCACAAGCATTGACGGCGAAAAAATCAACATTTACTATTCGCTCATCTGGGACAGTATTCCGAACGCAGAATACATTGTTGAAAGCAAGAACACAGCCGTCAGCGCAAACTGGCAGCAGATTGAAAAAAGCAGCATCAACAAGGTCGATGTAAGCAGTTCAATTTCGGATATCAAGGCAGCCAAAAAGACCGATTATGTTACAACGCTTTCCTGGAAAGCCGTTCCCGGCGCAAGCAAATATATCATCAAATCCGCAAACTCGGCAGGAAGCAGCAATCTTTCCGAAATTGCCTCAACAACCTCAACAAGCATTGATCTCAACCTTGCCCCCTCAACAAAGGTCAACCTTGTTGTTCTTGCTGTTGCAAGCGCCGTTTCCTACAGAGTCAAGGCTGTTGACACGGAAAAGATAAACCCCGATTCCGATTATAAAGAATATTCCGCAACAAACTCTGTTGTCGCCTCGGGTTCAATCACATACACCACTCCCGCCGCCTCCTCCTTTGACGGCAGCACGGAAAGCCAGCGTGCATATACACTCAAGCTCATCCAGGCGATAAACAACACCAAGGACGAAAAAACGCCTGTCACCGCAAGCGCAAACACAAAGCTTGAAGCAAATGTTAAAAGCTTTGCAATTTCCGGATTTGTGGATATTACCGGAATCTTCAAGCGTGAAGCCGAAAAGGCCCTTGAAGAGCTGAAAAAGGAAATGAACGAAAACAAGAGCCGTACTCTTAATTTCAACAACGGTATTGCTGTCTACACCGGAAAAGACAGCAACGGCAATGATGTCACATATTCGCAAAGACTCAATTCTTTCATCATTCCGACACCCGAAAAGTCCTATGAAAACAGATATGCCTATCTCTACAATCAGAACGATCTGAACAGCTTCAAAAAGAGTATTTCAAATGTTAAAGCCTCCGAAAGCGGAGGAAAAACAACAGTTTCCCTCACCATCAACAAGGAAGGAAGCAACGCAGTTTACCATCCCGGTTTTGTTGAAAGCATCACCGACAATCTTGGCGGAATTGCCGGAGACGGCGCAACCTGCACGGCAACCGTCGGCGCAACAACCGTTGTCGGTGTTATCAACAGCAACGGAACCCTTGATTCTCTCAAGGTTGTCAGCCCGTTCACAATCAAGCTTGAAGTTCCCATTGAAGAGGGCAGCTCAATCAAAATTCAGATGACACTCTCCGGCTCTTCCAACTATGACTACACTTTCACAAGATAAGCTCGGTTTAAGCTTGTTCTTAAATTCGGGGGATACTATACAGTGTCCCCCAATTTTTATTTAAAACTCTGAACAAGGAGCAGCAGAATGAACAGTAAAAAAATTTTGGGTATTGCCGCAGTTGTGGTTGCCGCAGTATGGATCTTCTGCATCAGCTTTCTTGTTTCCTCAAACAATATGAGAAAGCAAAAAGCAAACGAACAAACTCAATCTTCCGCCACCTTGCCTGTCTATTCCTCAACCACCGCACCGGCAACAGCAACAACAAGCGGCTCAACTCTTCCGAAATTCACAATGGACGGAAACCAGATGAGCACAAATGTTACCGTTGAAACTCCTGCATGGGTGATTGAGGAATCAAGGTCAAAGCAGGCGAGCGAGGCCGCCTCAATTGCCGAACAGCTCAAAAACAGCTCAAAGCAGGCGGCAAAAGAAACAAAGCAAACAGAAAAAAGCTCGGTTCCGAGCGGTAAAGGCGAAATTGTCCGGGCGTATGTTGACGCAGTGAACCGTCTCAAGGAAACACCCTCCTTTTCGCTGACAAAAACGGACAAGCTTTCCGTTGAAATTGACAAAATCTCAGGCGGCTCGTCTGTTCAGAGCATTGCCTCGTCAATGATTGATAACAACACAAAAAGCGAGCCGGAAATCTACAACTTTTCTGACGGCGTTGATCCGTCAAGCGGAAAGTCTCCGGACGCTGTGATCGCTCCGATTTCCCAACGAGCACAGCTTTCGGAAAGCAATGTCACATCCGCTTCGGCAGTTCAAAGCTCCGGGGGAGGATATAAA
>JAEDHZ010000140.1 GCA_016292705.1 Clostridiaceae bacterium | reverse complement strand
ACAAACATGCGGTCAGGTGTTTAATTATCAGTCAGCAGATTCATTACTGCCCGGTTAAAAAGATTCAGCGGTCAAGGCTTACACTTTCCTTTTCATACTTTGAAACATACTTATCCTGATAGTAGTTTTCAAGCGAAATGTTCATTTCTCCGTCACCGGAAACGGTGAGAACGGTGCAGCCGCGCTGTGCGCCTTCTTTTATGAGGTTGCTGTATGCAAGATAGTCTATGCTCATACCATAGGTGAGTCTGATTCCCTTATACTCAATAGATGCGTTGTTGACATGGTCATGTCCGCAGAAGAATCCCTTTGTTGAGCCAAGCTCAAGAGCGGTTTCAAAGAAGTTGTCCGGATAAATGCCGCAGTAGGACTTTTCACCCTTTTCATAGAATCCGCCGCCAAAGTTCTTGACATTTTCGGTATCCTTGTAGCCGTTTGCGCTGTATTCCTGCCATGCAATACCATATTCTTCAAGGGGAATGTGGAAGAAGCAATAGGATGCAAACATCGGATAAGACGGCTCAATAGCCTTGTTTGCGTTGTCGATTGCAAGAACATTTTCCTTGTACCATTCAATCTGATTTTCGTGAATGTTGTCATACTTCCACTGAATTCCGAAAACATCACCATCGATATAAGAATGGGAGTCAAGAACAAAGAAAGCGTTGGTGACAATGCCCTTTGAGTTCTTCACTTTGATAATCTGGTTTCCGTATCCGTCAACACTGTCCGGTCCGTTTTCAAAGAGGCAGTAATTTAACGAAGGATCGGCATACCTTGCTGCAATACTTGCACGGTCATAGTCACTGTAAAGCTCGGAATCATGGTTACCGAAAGCAACGGTATAATACACCCCGAGGTTTTCAAGGAAGTCAATAACCATGTCAGTTGAAACACCGTTATTGATTGTTCCTGCCTGGAAAGGTACGGGATAAACAAGGTCGCCGGTAATGATTACAAGGTCAGGCTTTTCTGCTGTGATCATTGCCGCAGCAGCATTGAAAGCAAGTTTATCCTTCTTGAGAGACATTATGCCGCCTCCGATATGAACATCGGTGAGCTGGAGAACCTTGAAGTCTCTGTCAGTTGTGAAAGTCCAGTTGCCGTCAGTGTCCTTTTGGGGAACAAGCTGTTCTTCATACACAACTTTGTCAAACGAAGTTGCATATTCAATGGTGCTCTTGTTGATGAGTGTGGTCAATGAGGTCATGCTGATTGAAATTGATGTGATGATACCAAGCACAAAGCTGATAATCTTCATGAGGAAGTCCGGCATAATACATTACTCCTTTAATTATTTGCTCAGGCAAAACCGCCCTTGCTATTTACAACAATTATATAGCTTTTTTCCTGATTTTTCAAGCGTTTTGGGGAAGAAAAGCAATGAGCATCGATATATATCCAAATTGTTTTGAATCATTATGATACAAAACCCCTGAAAAACAGAAAAAATTTATGTAAAAGATGTGCAATTTGGTTGTTGTCTTTTTTAAAAAAGCATGTTATAATATCTTGAATTACCGCATAGGCGGTAGTATGCCATTTTGCATCGATATAAATGTTTTGGTTTTTTGTACCGTAAATATAAGACAGGAGGAAGTATAATGGGCTTCGTTATGGACAATGAAAACATCGCTTATAACCAGATTAAAGTTGTTGGTGTTGGCGGAGGCGGAGGAAACGCAGTCAACAGCATGGTTGACGCAGGCGTTTTCGGCGTTGAGTTTCTGACCATCAACACCGACAGACAGATTCTTGAAGATTCAAAAGCAACTCATAAAATTCAGATTGGCGAAAAAGTTACCGGCTGCATGGGTGCCGGCGGCGATCCCGCAGTCGGCAGAAAAGCTGCTGAGGAAAGCCGTGATGTTATCGCTGACGCACTGCGCTCAACCGATATGGTTTTCATCACCGCAGGCATGGGCGGCGGAACCGGAACAGGAGCCGCTCCCGTTGTTGCCGAAGTTGCAAGAGAGCTTGGTGCACTCACTGTTGGAATTGTTACAAAGCCGTTCAAATTTGAAGGCAGAAGACGCATGCAGCAGGCTGAAGACGGCATCCGGGAGCTTCAGAAGCATGTTGACAGCCTTATTGTTATCCCGAACGAAAGGCTCAAACTTCTCGGTGACAAATCGCTGAGCATGAAGGACGCTTTCGGAAAAGCAAACGAAGTCCTCTGGCAGGGCGTCAAGAGCATTTCCGATACAATCAAGGTTCCCGGTTATATCAACCTTGACTTTGCTGACATCAAGAGCGTAATGAAGGATGCAGGCCGTGCTCACATGGGAATCGGCCGCGGAAGAGGCGCAAACTGCGCAGAAGAAGCAACAAAGGAAGCCATCACAAGTCCGCTGCTTGAAACAGCAATTGACGGTGCAAGCGGCGTTATCATCAATGTCACCTGCTCTTCCGATATGTCTCTTGACATGATTGAACAGGCAGGCGACCTTATCACCCAGGCAACACATCCGGATGCGAACATTATCTTCGGTTCAGTTTTCAACGAGGATATGGGCGACGAAATGCTCATCACCGTTATTGCAACCGGTTTCGGCACTCTTGATGAAAATGATGCTGACAAAATGGTTAAACCCATTTCCGAATCAACTCCCGTTATTCAGCAGCCGTCAGACCGCAGCGGTTTCATCAGCCAATCCACAAAGCCGAAAAGCCAGGGCACATCAATCTTCACCTCGATGAACACTGACTCGTCCTCAGACTTCAAGGCTACTGAGTTCGGAAAGACCTTCTTTGACGCTTTTGAAAACGCAAAGAACAGCTCAAAGGAACCGGTTGCACAACCGATTACCGACATCAGCTCCTTCTCCGCTCCGACAGAGAGCGAGGATGTTCATTCGTTTGATGTTATTGAAACGCCGAAAAAAAAGTCAGGCTCAATCTTTGATGACCCCGACGATGACGAAAGTGATGTTCTCCCCATCTTCAAAGGCAGAAACATCTTTTCAAACAACTGATTGACCAATCAACAGGGCTGTTCCGCACAAAAGAACGGAACAGCCCCTTTTTTATAGTAAAGAGAGAACTGTGTTAAAAGCGGCAGAGTCTCTTTCAGATATTAAAACAGCGTGCTGCCCACTGCGGGTAACACGCTGTTTTGGTTATTCATTCAATCAATATCCGAGCTGTGCAGACTGATTTCTTGCGGCCTGCTTTGCAAGCTTATCAAGGAAAGCGGTAACATCGCTGATTGCCTTGTCATTTTCGTTGGAAATCTTGACATTGTCGTTTTCAACAACCTCGTTCTGATACTCGGCAAGGTCTGTCTGTGCAAGAGCTGCTCTGACGGTGTCTTCCCATGTGGTTGTTGTTGTCTTGACAAAGTACATGATGTGATAGCCGTATGTGGTTTCAACGATACCGACATCTCCGGCCTTTCTGCCCTCAGCAAGTGACCATGCCTCAAACTCAGGAACCATCTGTCCCTTGGGAACATTTTCATAGATGAGAGAGTTGAGATGTCCGTCATCGTCCCTTGTATCTTCGGAGTATTCATTTTCAAGAGCTTCAAAGGACTGTTCAGTCTTTTCACCATTGAGATACTCTTCAAGGATATCCTGAGCCTTCTTATAGGTAGCCTTATCCTTTGCGGTATCGGCATCAACATCAAGATAGATGTTTACATCCTTATAGCTTGCCTTGTCAAGAGTTTCAACCTTGACCTCTTCCTTTGTTTCCTCAGTCTTTTCAGCTGCTTCACCCTCTTCGGTGCTGCTTGCTTCTTCCTCCGGGAACTTGACAAGGATGTGTCTGACATCATAGGACAATGTGTCGGCAGCCTTGTGCATGGGAGCTACCATCATATAAACGGTGTAGTCTTCGGTTCCCTTGAGAACAAAGGTGTCGCCCTTTGCTGTTTTGGAATTGAATGCCCACTTGAGGAAATCGGTATCGGAAGAGGACTGGGAAAGTGTTGCATAGTTGACCTCTTCACTGAGAGTTTTGCTGTCGTCGGTGATGTAAAGCTTATATTCCTTGTTCTTGAGTTGCTTTTCCTCGTCAGCGGCAAGAGCCTTGAAGCTGTTTTCATCGGTAACAGCCTTTGCAAAAGCGTCGGCCTTTTTCTTTGCTGCTGCAAGAGTAGTGTCATTGACTTCCTCAGCTGCATCTTCGCCCTCGCCCTTAACCTTTTCAGCTGCGAACTTATAAGCTCTGTAGCTGATTGTTGCATAGTCCTGAGAATTCTTATCGTATTCCTTTTCAACCTGCTTTTCGGTATAGGAAGCCTTCAGTTCTTCAGTCTTTGCAGCTTCAACCTTTTGGGCAAGAATCTGCTCAGCAAGAATTGTTCTGAGAAGCTTTTCGTTAACACCGTTTCCGTATACAGCGCGCAGATATGCGTTTACGGAATAGTTGTTGCTCTTTGCGGTGCTCTTGAGGCTTTCAATATTCTCTTCAATCTGCGCATTATCGCTGTCATCGAGAGTAATATTCTTTTCGTTTGCAATCTTAACAAACGCTTTGATATACTTCAGGTTGTTTTCAGCATAATACTTGAAGAAGTCCGACCATGTGGGGGTCTTATCCTCCGGAAAATCGGGAATTTCACCCATCGCATTGCTGTAGGTCTGGCTTGACGGCGTCTTAGTTGTATCATAGCCAACATAGGAAGCATAATAACTTGAAACCATGTTATAGCCCGAGCTGTAGTAATAAGCAAATTCAGGCTGGCTTACAGCAACATCGCCGACTGACAATGCAGTACGGTTCTTTTCAATAACTCCCGAAAAGT
>JAEDHZ010000139.1 GCA_016292705.1 Clostridiaceae bacterium | reverse complement strand
AATACCACTTCTTTCTTCTCAATAGTTAAGTTCAACAATTGCATTTAAAACTATAAATGCTATTATACATGCTCAAATAATAAAGTGCAATATATTGGAATTAAAAACTCCAAACTATTTCATTTTTACTTATGTTGCAGATAATTCATCAAGACTTTATATGAAGTTCAGTGTGAAAAAACAAATTGAGCTGTCTTTATGCTTTTCTGAAGATCAACAGATTACAGTAGACAACATCATGACTAATATACAGTTTCTGTTCGGCATACCAAGGTTTCGATTCTGATTTATTTCAGTCACTGCCTAACGACATACGGTTCTCTTTTGGACTAGCAGGTTGTCGGCAAAAATCAACAAATCACATTAATCTGTTTTAATTCAGTTAGTATAGTGTTTTTTGTTTTAATTCAGTTAATATAGTATCTTTTGTTTTAATTAGCAAAACTATATTGACTTTTATTTTTGAATCATGCTACAATCTGGCAAAATTAATTCAATATTTAAAACAATTCACATTGTATTAAACAAAAAGGAGATGTTCAAAATGCACGAAAAACAAGGGTTAAAGTTTTTATCAAAGCCGCCCAAAGGAAAGATGAAGGGTCTTCTGATTGTCTTTGCATGGATTATCCTGTGGAATATTATTTACCAGGTTATTCATGGCGCATGGCATGATATGCCGATTGCAAACTGGGCATTTTTTATCAGCGTCACAATCTTTTTCATGCAGGAGGAGCTAACATATAAAGCTCGCTTTGTTCATACTCTCGTTGGAGGAGCGGTTGGTCTTTTGCTTGCAGCCGGATTAGTTGCAGTGTATGCCGCTCTTGCAAAAAGCGGCGTTTCACCGCTCGCCGCAATCTCTGTGCCGCTTGTTGTTTGCATTGCTGCACTGATTCTGCTTAACCCGTATCTTCCGGTAGTCTTCAATAATGTTGGCTTCTGCTATTTCATTGTTGCGCTGATTGATGCCGAATCAGCAATTACAAAGCTACCGGTTTATCTTCTTTCGCTGCTTCTCGGCAGCCTTATCCTCAATCTCGGTTGCAGCGGTTTGCTTTCTCTCTATCAGAAGATCGCAATGAAAAAAGCAGTTAAGGCCGCTGAGAAGCAGACTCAAACTGCTGGATAACCGGAATCATTTGCAGAAAACATGGTTGCCTATCGTCTTGATAACAGGTCGTGAAAGCATGAAGGAATTCGATGTTTTCTTTGGGTTATAATAATATATCGCTCCGCCGCTCGGGTCCCAGCCGTTGATGCAGTCCTGAGCGGCTTTTCTTGATGTTTCGTTAGGTGCAACGCTCCAGTTTTTGTCATTAACAGCGGAGAATGCACCTTTTTGATATATTACACCGGAAACAGTATCAGGAAAGGACGAGTGACGGACACGGTTGAGCACGACTGCACCGACAGCAACCTGCCCGGTATAGCTTTCCCCTCTTGCCTCGGCAGCAATCAGCTTTGCAAGCAAAGTGATGTCGTTTGAGGAATACTTTCCGGCAGAGGAGGATGAACCGGATGTTATTCCGAGGTATTTAAGTGTCTTTGGTCCTGCAATACCGTCAACGGTGATGCCGCAGTTTTTCTGGAACTTTTGAACCGCAGTTTTTGTCTGAATACCAAAGATTCCGTCAACAGCACCCTTGTAGTAGCCAAGTGATTTGAGTTTTTGCTGAACCAACCTGACCTCCTGCCCCCGTGAACCGAGCTTTGAAAGAACATCAATGCTTTCGGTCTCACTTTCTGGAAAAGTGAAACTCAAAAGAGAAAATATAGCCATAATAACTGCAAGATTACGAAAGAAAAAGCGAAACTTTGATTTTTCCATTGATTCCTGCGCACCGCCGTTATAAAACGCCGTTTACGGCTTGTGCGCTCCGCCTTTCAGAGCATTTGCGGCGTTCTTATAAAACTATTCTTATCCTAAAATCCCTTTTTATACCTTTCACAAAATATTATTAAACCGTTTACATTAAAGCAAAAATAATGTATAATGGGTATGATCATACTGAAAAGGATACAGTGGAGTAATGTTTGGCTATGTGAGAACCGACAAAGGTGAGCTCAAAGTTCGTGAATACGAACTTTACAGAGGATTATACTGCACACTTTGCAATCAGCTTTCAAAACGCTACGGAGTTTTTTCCCGTTTCATTCTCAGCTATGACATGACCTTTCTTGCGCTTGTCAGGCTATGCGAAAAGGGTGTTTTGCCGTCATTCAAAGGTGGTCGGTGTCCGTTCAATCCGACAAAAAGGTGCAACTACTGCACCAATGCCGATGATGAATATTCATTCGTCTGTGCCGCTGCAATTTTCATGTTCTACTATAAGGTAAAAGACAACATTAATGACAGCCGCTTTTTTAAGAAGATTTTGTTTTATCTTCTCCTTCCATTTGCGGCAATCAAGCGAAGAAAAGCAAAAAAACTCTTTCCGGAACTTGATGAGTTGATTGGCAAGTGCCTCGAAAAGCAGCGTGAAACCGAAAAAAGCGCAACTTCATCGCCCGATGAAGCCGCACACAACAGTGCTGACGCGCTCGGAAAGATTTTTTCCGAAGGCTTTGTTGAAAAAAAGAGTGAAATTTACCGCTTCGGGTATTTTGTCGGTCGATGGGTTTATCTCATTGATGCCCTTGACGACATTGAAAAAGATCTGAAAAACCGCTCTTTTAATGTTTTTGTCAACAAATACTCGCTCAAGTCAAAAACACTTCCTGAGGAAGCAAAGCATGAAATAATAAGCACACTTAATCAAAGCAGTGCAGAAGCAGTCAGGGCTTTCAGGAGTACCGACTGCAAAACACTTTCCGAAATAATTGAAAATATTCTTTGCGGCGGCATGTACCACTCAGCAGAGAATGTTTTGAAAGGAACAAAAAGAAATGAGAGATCCCTATGAAGTCCTCGGTGTACCCAGAAATGCAGATGCATCGCAGGTAAAGAGTGCATATCGCGCCCTTGCAAAAAAGTATCACCCGGACAATTATGTTGACAGTCCCCTTGCTTCGGCTGCGAACGAGAAGATGCAGGAGCTAAACGAAGCTTATGACAGAATAATGGCAACCTTTGATTCAAACGGAAAATCCCCCGGCTCGGCCTATGAGTACAGCTCAAACAGCTATGCCGACCAATACTCATCCGGTCAGGGAAACAACTATTATTCCGACAACCGCAACGCAAACTACATTAAAGTACGCTCTCTTATCAATCAAAACAGACTTGATGAAGCGGAACGACTGCTTGAGAGTATGCCGCAGGGTCAGCGTGACGCACAGTGGTACTATCTCAAAGGCCAGATAAACTATAACCGCGGCTGGATTGATCAGGCATACACCTATTTTACTACAGCGCACAACATGGATCCGTCCAACATTGAATACCGCCACATCTATGAAAACCTCCGCAACGAACGCAACGGGGGCTTCAGAACTGCACGGGAGGGCTCAGCGGGCTCATCCTGCGGTCCGTGTGATATCTGCTCCGGTCTGCTCTGCGCCGATTGCTGTTGCGAGAGCATGGGCGGCGATCTGATTCCCTGCTGCTAAGGGAGGGAACGCTATGAGTAAAGCCTCAAAAACCGCACTCGGAGGAATGGCAACAGCCCTTTCAGTGGTCGCCCTGCTGCTTTCCGCCATTGATGTTCTTTCAATAACATCTGCCGCAATTGCCGGAATGATTACGCTTTTCTGCGTTATTGAGCTTTCAAAGGGCTGGGCACTGGGTGTTTACGCTGCAAGCTCTGTCATTGGCTTTCTTGTTATTCCAAACAAAGAGGGAGCTCTCCTATACATTGCTTTTTTTGGCTACTACCCCATTCTCAAGGGATTGATTGAGGGCAAAATCAAGAACCGTGTGCTTGAATATGCACTTAAACTTCTTATTTATAATGTTGCAATCTTCGCCGCCGAATATGTCCTTTTCAAGGTGATGAATGTTCCGCTGACTGAATTTCTGGATGTCAAGGAAGGCTCATGGCTTGCACAACATGTTTTCCCCGTCCTTTTTGTAATGCTGAATCTTGTATTTGTTCCGCTTGACTATCTCTATACAGCAGTTGCAACAATGTATCTTAACCGTTATCAGAAAATATTCCGAAAAACTTTCAAATTCCGATAACAAAAAACTATAAACAAAACCGCACACCTGCTCGTTTTCAGAGTCTGTGTGCGGTTTTTTCAGCAGTTTATGTAATAAACATCATTACCGTAATGCTTGATAAACTTGAGGAGGTCGCAGAATTTCAGCCAGACAAACGCTGTGCAATCATTGGGATGAAACCCGACAAATCCATCGACATTTTTCAAGTCACTGTCAAAAACAAGATTAACATCATGAGTTTCATCATTGATAATTCCAAACGGAGAAACTGCTCCGGGCTTCAGACCGAGATGCTTCATCAGTCTTTCATCCGAACCGAAAGAAAGCCTTGAACAGCCAAGTTGAGCACGAATAACATTCTGAATGTCAGGGTGCTTATCTTTGAGCATTGAAACGACATAATGAGTTTTTCCGTTGGCGTTGCGAAGAAAAAGATTCTTGCAAACCTCACCGTCCGTGAAAATTCCGAGTGCGTCCATTTCCTCAATGGTGTGAACTTCGGGGTGGTCAATCACCTTGTAATCTATTTTAAGCGAATCAAGAACGGAATATACTTTCTCTTTTTCTTCCATCAGCCAGCCCTCCTGTAGGTCGACAGTTCACCGCTTTCAACATTTTTGAGAGTCAGTGTATCACCTTCAACTGAAAATTCATAGGCATTCATAATATTTTTTCCA
>JAEDHZ010000138.1 GCA_016292705.1 Clostridiaceae bacterium | reverse complement strand
GTGTCAATGTGCATTGCAAGGGCATATTTCGGACTTACTCTTACAACAACATCGCCAAAAATGAGCGAACGCTCTGCGGTGTCAACCTTAACGGAAACAACCTGCTTGTCCTCAAGACCGTATTTTTCTGCATCATCGGGGGTCATGTGGATATGGCGCTTTGCAACGATTACGCCGTCTTTAAGCTCAACTTCGCCTTTGGGACCAACAAGCTTGCAGCCTGCACTGCCCTCAAGTTCACCGGATTCTCTGATCGGAGCCTTGACGCCGATTGAGCGTGCATCTGCGCCGGAAAGCTCAACCTGGGTTTCCGGTCTTACCGGGCCGAGAATTGAAACTGCCGGAAAACTGTTCTTCGGGCCGATGACCTGAACACGCTCTTCGCAGGCATACTGACCGGGCTGGGAAAGATCCTTCTTCGCTGTAAGCTCATAGCCTTCGCCAAAAAGAATGTCAAGAACACGGCGGCTGACATGAACATGGCGTGCAGAGGTTTCAATTAAAACTTCCTTTTTCATAAGTAACATCTCCTTGAATTTTCCGATTCAAAACAACAAATCGAATTGTCTTATTTCAACCAATACATTTTACAACAAACACTGGCGAAATTCAACAATCTTTGAAAAAAATATCAAATTATCTCAAAAGTGTGCTATACTTACATTTACTCGTTGTCTGAAGGGGGTAGGAATGTGGATGATGAATTGAAAGCACTTGAACTGCAATGCAAAGATTGCTGCAGATGTCCGCTCGGAAAAACAAGAACAAATCTTGTTTTCGGAACGGGCAATGCAAAGGCGCAGATAATGTTCATCGGCGAGGGGCCGGGGGAGCAGGAGGACCTCCAGGGATTGCCCTTTGTCGGAAAAAGCGGAAAGCTGCTTGACATGTATCTTTCCCTGATTGATCTTGACAGAGAAAAGAATGTGTATATTGCAAACATGGTCAAATGCCGTCCGCCGCATAACCGTGATCCCAAACCGGAGGAAACCGAGCTTTGCTTGCCGTATCTTCGCAAACAGGTCAAGCTGATCAGACCGGTTATTATTGTCTGTCTGGGCAGGATAGCTGCGCAAAGACTTATTTCGCCCGACTTCAGGGTAACAAAACAGCATGGAGAGTTTTTCAAAAAGGGTGAAATATATATGATGGGAACCTTCCACCCGGCGGCGCTCTTGCGTGACGAAAGCAAAAAGAAGGACGCACTTTCTGATTTTCAGCGTTTGCGCGAAAAAATTGAGCAACTGCAGATCAATATATACTGAAAGATAATTGTTAAATTTTTCTCTATGCTTGCAGAAAGCGAAAAAATGTGATAATCTTATGCAGTACGGTAGTATTCAGATATGTATTTGTCCGAAAGGAAGAGTTTAATGTTAGAACAGGTTGAAAACAAAATTAAGGAGCTTTCTGAACAGCAGAAAGAGGAATATTACAGGAAAAAGGATGCCGATTTGCTGGAGTGGGGACTTTCGAGCAAGGGCAGCGGAAAAAAGGCCATTCCGCTCATCATTACCGACGAAGAATATGAGGCATTGATTGACGCTTATTCCTCTGTCGGAAGAACAAGCCGCAACATTATTTCAAATCTGCTCAATGTAACTTCCATCGCAATTGCAGTACTCGGGGTTGTTGTCGGGATAGTTCTCTGCCTTTTCAGCGATAACCTCGGTTTTGTATATCTTTCCGTTTCAGTGATAGGCGGCGCTTTGCTTGCAATCCTTTTCCGGGGCGTCGGAGAGGCTGTGCGCATTTTGCAGCAGATTCTTGACATGAAGAACTCAGAAAACGCAAAGCGTGCAAGGCGCAGGGCGGCAAAGCAGTTTCCGGACGCTCAGCCGACTGCCGCACAGAGGTTTTATTCAACCCAGACCTCACAGCAGGGCTATACTCCTTACAGAAAGTAATTTGATTGACAGCAAAAATGTCGGATTTGCCTGAATTTGGCTGCTGACAAAAGGAAATCAAAAATATAAGGCTATAATTTACGGATGCAAAGGAATGTTGCATACTGAAAATTATAGCCTTAATTGTTTGTTTGATCCGGTTTTGCACTCTCGCAGTGTCACGGTGTGGCTTTATAAGCTGATTCCGAATGAGTCGGCAAGCTTCTGCGCTTCAACCTCATTGATTCTTTCATCTTTGGGTATCATGTTATAGATTGTGAACGCAAGGACAATTGCTGCTGCGGCAAGATTGACGGCAAAGCGGCATTTTTTGAGCTTTTTCAAAAGGGTTTTGCTTGGCACTTTTTTCATTTTTACCGCTCCTTTCGTCAGTCGATGTTGATTGTGTAGCCGCACTCATGGAAATAGCGCACGAGGAACTTTTTGTTTTCACCTTTTCTGAGCCATACGGTGGAAACCTGACCGCTCTTGATGATCTCGGAAAGAAGTTCTTTGTTTTTGTTGACCCATGCCTTGTACTCGATATCCGGCATGAAAACGACTCTTCCGCCTTTATTCTCCATCAAAAATCACCTCACTGCATTTTTGGCAGATTTTATACTGTGCTAATCAGGGAAAAGAAAAAACCGCAGAAAACTGCGGCTCATTATCATTGTGTCGGCATCGCCTTATCTTCCCGGGTCGCTTCCAACCAAGTATTTTCAGCACTGATGAGCTTAACTGCCGTGTTCGGGATGGGAACGGGTGGACCCTCATCGCTAAAGACACCGACTTCGCAGTGTTATTCGCACTTGCGTTTCAGTAGTTGCTATTATAGACGAACGCAAACAGTTTGTCAAGCGTTTTTTGAAAGTTTTTTGAAAAAGTTTGAATTATTATAAATCAATCTCAAGTTCAACGGGGCAGTGGTCGGAACCGAAAATCTCGGAATGGATTTTTGCTTCCTTAATTCTTTCTGCAATGCTGTTTGAAACAACAAAATAATCAATGCGCCAGCCGACATTCTTTTCTCTGGCTTTGAAACGGTAGCTCCACCAGGAGTAAGCATTTTCCGTGTCGGGATAGAGATAGCGGAAGGTGTCCGTGAAGCCGCTTTCAAGAAGGAGGGAAAATTTTCCCCTTTCCTCATCGGAAAATCCGGGATTTCCACGGTTGGTCTTTGGGTTTTTGAGGTCAATTTCATTGTGGGCAACATTGAGGTCGCCGCAGAAGATGACCGGTTTGGTCTTGTTCAAGGAAAGAAGATATTCCCTGAAATCGTCCTCCCATTTCATCCTGTAATCCAATCTTTTAAGTCCGTCTTGGGCATTGGGTGTATAACAGGTAATGAAATAGAAGCTTTCAAATTCGAGTGTTATCAGCCGTCCTTCGGTGTCGTGCTCGGCAATGTCCATTCCGTTGAAAACTGCAATGGGCTTTTCCTTTGTGAAAATTGCCGTTCCGGAGTATCCTTTTTTTTCGGCGTAGTTCCAGTATTGGTAATATCCGTCAAGCTCAAGGTTGATTTGACCTTCCTGAAGCTTGGTTTCCTGAAGGCAGAATATGTCTGCGTCAAGAGCCTTGAATGAATCAAGAAAGCCCTTCTGAACGCACGCTCTTATTCCGTTGACATTCCATGAGATAAGCTTTTTCATAATGTATAACACTCCCTGAGTTTTTTCTTTTAGCTTTTGATATATATTATACTATGAATTGTAAATAATTTCAACATTGCCCCAATAAGGTTGACTTTGTTGTTTTTTATTAGTATAATGATAATATCTATAATTGTTTTTTGTGCCATTTTTTGCGCAAAAAACCGATAATATTTATCATCAGAAGTTACTGTCGATTTTTCATAATTGTTTGGAATAAAGGAGAATGCAGATCATGAAAAAAAGAGTCGTTTCGTTTATCTTGTGTTTTATTATGCTTCTTTCGGCGGCGCTTTGCGTCCCGTCAGAGAGCGGACTTTTTGCGGCTATAACTGCTTCTGCGGCGGATATGACAACGCTGCAGAATCTTGTCAGTTCAATTCCGCCGGAGTCCGAGTGGAGCGTGAAATTTGTTAACGATTCTGCATTCGAATCATTTAAGAGTGCATACTATTCTGCAAAAGATGTTCTTGACAATCCGAGCAGCAGTGCAGATACAATTGCCCTTGCCGAAAGATGGCTCGATGCTGCATACAGAAGTCTCAAATATCACACTCTTGAAATCACAGTCAGGGGAGCTTCCGTTGCAAATGTCGGCGACAGTGTTGCGCTCACTGCTGCACTTGAGCCTTCCAATGCTGCCGATCCCGTTTCGTGGAGCACAGGCGATGAAAGTGTTGCAAGTGTATCTGAAAGCGGCATTGTTCAGATCAAAAAATTCTCTTCATCTCCCGTAAGCGTAACTGCATCCTCCAACACACATACAAGCACTCACTTTATCACAATCAAGAATCCGCTCAAAAGTGTCCAGGTTTCAAAGTCATCGCAGTCAATGTATCCCGGACAGAGTGTGAAGCTTTCATACATTACCTACGGAGCAGACAGCGATGCTTCAATCACGGAGAACATCGACTCGGTCACATGGACTTCGGACATTCCTTCCGTTGCTTCGGTCACTCAGGACGGAACTGTTACTGCCCACATTCAGGGCTCAACAACAGTTTCGGTTGAGATTAAGTCCGGTGCGGTAACCGTTAAATCGAGCTGCACGGTAACAGTCGGCGAGTTGATAAAGATTACAAGACTGGAGCCTCAGACTGTTTCGGACGGCGGACTTCTTGCTCCGGCTGTTGTTGACAGCGAAAAAAAGGTTGAAGTCAAGATTCTTCCCACAGGAGCGAGCATAAAGGAACTCAAATGGACAAGCTCGAACCCTGCTGTTGTTTCGGTGACTGCAAACGGCATTGTTGAC
>JAEDHZ010000137.1 GCA_016292705.1 Clostridiaceae bacterium | reverse complement strand
TTTTTGTTATACGCCGAAGGTGCAAATCACCCGTGAGTTATTTGCTTTCTGCAGGCTGCTCCGTCTTCTTTGTGGGAGCCTCCCATGCTTTCTTTGAATCCGGCATGAGTCTTCCGAAGAAGAACTCCTTCCTTTCCGGAGTGTTGATAACGATAACGGGCTTAACCTGGTTGAGGACTCTGCCCTGTGCTTTGAGCGATTCCTTGTAGGCATCGTAGCTGTGATCTTCAAGCTGAAGCAGAAGCGGTTCGGAAATCATTCCCCAACGGCGATACTTTTCATATTTTTCGTTGCTTTCACGGAAGAAGGTGTCAATATCCTTTTCAAGCTCAGCACGATTTGTTGTCGGGAGGTCGCTTTCGCAGTCAACCATCATGACATAGCGCGGAACTGTCGGAACGGAATCGGCATAGAAGCTGTAGCCGCGGAACTTGATGTTGTATTTTTCCATGAGTTTTTCAGCAACATAGTCAAGCATCTGAGTTGTTGTCTTTTCGTTTGCAAGGTTAAGACCCATGTTGGTTCTGTATAGGAACTCAACTTTCGGAGAGTTGTTATACATTCCGGTAACATGAACAACATCGAGGATTCTGTAACGGTAAAGACCGGAGAAGTTGGAGATGATAATCTCATAGTCCTTGCCGACTTCAATTTCGCTGAGAGTGAGCGGTCTTGTTCCTTCCTCGGCATCAACGGGAAGAAATTCATAAACAAGCGAGCGGGGGAGAAGAACATAGTCCGTTGCGTTGAGCTCAACGGGCATTGCCATAAAGCCTTCGGAGGCGGCATATCCCATGTTGTGCAGCGGAAGGTCGCCGACATATCTGCGAAGCTTTTCAACATAAACAGCAAGGGTTGAGCCAATCATACCGTAGCCCCAGGCAAGCTTCGGCCAGATACGCTTTGCAATCGGAACTTCGGTTTCAAATCCCTTTTCAAACTCTGCGCGAAGTTCAGCAGCACGCTCGGGATTGGGCTTCATGTGGCCGTACTTTTCACGCAGGCTCTGCGGACATCTTATCGACGGGTCAATCGTGCCCTTTTCGATATCGTTGCAGATCATTTCCCAGTTTTCTTCAAGATACTCGAACATGGTTGTCATGAGAGTGATGACCATTGAGCCGAGATAGGTAACCTTTTTGTTGGTGAGGCAGAAACGAAGCTGGAAATACGGAATATCGGTGTTTTCCTCGTCTTCGGGATAAAGGATATCCTTGGGCGTTGTGGTGAAGAATTTGAGGATGGAAGTCAGATATGTGAACGGAATCTGACCGGCACCGTTGCAGCGCATACCGTTTGGAAGCGGATGACCGTTGAGGGAAAGAAGAAGCGGGCCCATCTGAGAGGGGAGCTTGTCATAAATACCTTGTTCCTTGAACCATTTGTTTGCGCAGGCAGGTGTTGAGGCAAAGCCCATGCACTGCATGTTCCAGAGGTCACGGGCGGTCTTGGGCTGAAGTTTGGGCTTGCCGACCGAGCCGGATGAGGAGCAGTAACGGATAACTTTCTGAGATGTGATGATGTTTGACTCGTTGTTTTCAACCATGCGGTCAATCATCGGAGCGTAATCCTCAAAGGTCGCAAGCGGAACCTTATCCTGATACTCCCGGATTGAGTTGATATTGGCAAAGTCATATTTCTTGCCGTATTCACAATCCTTGTTTTTTTTCATGATTTTTTTCAGAGTTTCCTCCTGGGTTTCTGCGGCAGCGGTTGTGAAGTGCTCGAAGCCCTTGAAAACAAGACTGCCGAGCCATACGCCGATGTCTGAAAAAGCCATTGATAAATACCTCCCGGATAATTCTAAACACGGAATGTCCTCCGTGCTGATATAATACCTGCAAAAGCAGTAAATATACTTTCATACTATACCATACATATTGCTGTTTTTCAAGGTTTACGGGCAATTTTTTTAACGATTTGTGAACAAATTATCAATCGAGGGCAGAATCTGTCTCCATACACCCTCAATTTTTGCACCGGTAAAAAAACTTGCCAAACTGACATAATTGTGATAAAATATACCGATTACATTTTTGAGGTGATACATTTGTCAGCGCCTAAAGAAAACATCAGGAATTTTTCAATCATTGCTCACATCGACCACGGCAAATCCACCCTTGCCGACAGACTGCTTGAACTCACGGATTCCGTTGCAAAAAGGAATATGACCGAACAGCTCCTTGATGACATGGATCTTGAACGGGAAAGGGGAATCACCATCAAGTCGCACGCCGTAAAGCTCGATTACAAAGCCAAGGACGGAAAAATGTATGAACTGAATCTCATTGACACACCGGGTCATGTTGACTTTAACTACGAGGTTTCCCGTTCACTTGCTGCGTGCGAGGGTGCGCTTCTGGTCATTGACGCTTCGCAGGGTATTGAAGCACAGACCCTTGCAAACACATATCTTGCTCTCGACCACAATCTTGAGCTTGTTCCCGTAATCAACAAAATTGATCTTCCGGCGGCTGACCCTGAACATGTTGCGGCCGAGGTTGAGGATGTTATCGGTCTTGACTGCTCCAACGCACCCCGTGTTTCCGCAAAAACCGGAGAGAATGTTGAAGAAGTTCTTGAACGCATTGTTGAGGACATACCTGCGCCTGAGGCGAACGATGACGCACCGTTGCGTGCACTTGTTTTCGACTCGGTCTATGACAACTACAAGGGTGTTATCGTCTATGTCCGTGTTATGGAAGGCACGCTCAAAGCCGGCGAAACAATGAAGATGATGGCAACGCAGGCACAGTTCAATGTTGTTGAGGTCGGCTACATGAGAGCAACCGGCATGGAGCCGTGCGAAATGCTCTGCGCCGGAGAGGTAGGTTATATCACGGCGTCAATCAAGACCGTCCGGGACGCAAAGGTCGGAGACACCGTGACAAAGCTTGAACGGCCGGCGTCAGAGGCTCTGCCCGGCTACCGCAAGGTCAATCCGATGGTTTTCTGCGGTGTTTACCCGGCGGACGGTGCGGACTATGAAGCGCTCAGAGATGCACTTGAAAAGCTGCAGCTTAACGACGCCTCCCTCTCATACGAACCGGAAACCTCCGGTGCGCTCGGCTTTGGTTTCAGATGCGGTTTTCTCGGACTTCTTCACCTTGAAATTATTCAGGAGCGACTTGAAAGGGAATATAATCTTGATCTTGTTACAACCGTTCCGAGCGTTGTTTATAAAATTCATCTGCGTGACGGCTCTGTTGTTGAGGTGGATAACCCGACTCACTATCCCGATCCGGGCGAAATTGAATTTTCCGAAGAGCCGATAACCAATGCTCACATCTATTCTCCGCCGGATTATGTGGGTGCAATCATGGATCTCTGTCAGGACAGAAGAGGCGTTTTCAAGGATATGACATATCTTGCAAAGGACAGAGTTGATATCCACTACGAACTTCCGCTCAATGAGATTATCTATGACTTCTTTGATGTTCTCAAGTCCAGAACACGCGGATATGCGTCTTTCGATTATGAGATTTCCCGTTATGAACGCTCAAATCTTCAAAAAGTTGATGTTCTTCTCAACGGTGACACAATTGATGCACTCAGCTTTATCATCCACTCCGACAAGGCAATGGCAAGAGCAAGGCGTATTGCGGAAAGGCTCAAGGAGACCATTCCGAGACAGATGTTTGAAATTCCGATTCAGGTTGCAATCGGAAGCAAGGTTATTGCCCGTGAAACCGTCAAGGCTATGCGCAAGGATGTTCTTGCCAAGTGTTACGGCGGCGATATTACCCGAAAGAAAAAGCTGCTTGAAAAACAAAAAGAGGGCAAAAAGCGTATGCGCCAGTTCGGAACGGTCGAGGTTCCTCAGGAGGCATTCATGGCTGTTCTCAAGCTTGAGGAAAACTGAAATTGAAAGGGCTGTATATTCACATTCCGTTCTGCCTTTCAAAGTGCAAATACTGCTCGTTTTACTCATTCTTTGCTGAGGAGAAAACAAAGGACGAATATCTGATTTCCCTTCTGGAACACATAAAAGAATGGGGTGCAAAGGAAGAGTTCTGCTTTGACTCGGTCTATTTCGGAGGCGGAACGCCGTCCGTTTTTGGCGGAGAAAGACTTTTTAAGGTGCTCTTAGAAATACGCAAAAGCTTTTCCCTTTCACCTGACTGCGAAATTACGGTTGAGATAAATCCTTCCTCTGCAAGCGAAGAACTGTTCTGCTTTTTGAAAAAAGGCGGCGTTAACCGTATTTCAATGGGTGTTCAATCTGCGGTGACAAAGGAACGCAGGGCAGTCGGCCGCAATTCGGACTGCGGGCAGGTCAGATATGCGCTTGAGCTTTGCAAAAGTTATGGAATTGAAAATGTTTCGCTTGATCTTATGCTGGGGTTGCCGTTCCAGACCGAAAAAAGTCTTGAGGAAAGCCTTGATTTCATTGTTTCCTCCGGCTGCAGCCATGTCAGCGCATATATGTTGAAGATTGAGGACGGCACACCGCTTTACGCCGAAAAGGACTTTCTTCCTCTGCCCGATGAAGACACGGTTTGCGATATGTATCTCCGGGTGTGCGAATATCTTTGCAAAAACGGCTTTGAGCATTACGAAATTTCCAACTTTGCCCGACCGGGTTTTCAAAGCAGACACAACAACAAATATTGGCTTTGCGGCGAATACCTCGGTCTCGGCCCCTCGGCACACTCGTTTCTTGACGGTAAGCGGTTCTATTATAAAAGCGAGCTTAGCTGCTTTTTAAAAAATGAGCCGCCCGTTTTTGATTGCGATGGCGGAACAAAGGAAGAGTACATAATGCTTGCCCTGCGGCTTTCAAGAGGACTTGTTTTTGAGGAATACGAAAGCC
>JAEDHZ010000136.1 GCA_016292705.1 Clostridiaceae bacterium | reverse complement strand
AACAATAATAAATTATAATGTCCGTTAAAAGGAAGAATACATATGAAAAATAAGAAGTATTCCGTCACACAGATTGACTCCTCCTCGGAAGACGCCCCGTTTTTATCGCAAGCCATTGCCGTCATTGACGAAGTCATCAATGCACAGTCCGTTGATGTTGATGCGGTATCCGGTGCAACGATGAGTTCAAACGGAATTCTTGAGGCGATTGCCGATGCGTTGGGGCTGGAGTTTGAAAATACGAACAGTACTATACAGGATCATCACGGCGGCCACGGTGGCCCGTTTGGCGGAAAGAAACCACGACCGTTTTGAAACATACCAAATCACCCGAAGCTGCAAGTGTCAGGAACAGCTCCGGGTGATTTTTTTATCTGATAATGAACTCCGTTTATCGAGAAATCGGTAAGCGGAGTTTTTGCGTGTGGCTTGATTGTGAACTGAGAAAATGGTAGAATTAGTTAAATAAATCTGAATTTGAAAGGGTGACGATATTTTGAATCGCAGCAAAGAAGCGTGTCATTGCAAAAATGTCACATACGGCATGATTGAGGATGCCGTTCACAACGGAGCAGACACTTTGCAGCAGGTTATGGATGTGACCGGTGCGGGTAAATGCTGTGGAAAATGTAAAGATTTTCTCGAGTATCTTATCAGAGATATCAAAGAAGCGCAGAAAGATTCATAAACAGGCAGATAATTATCGGGCTGAAATGCGCAGATTACAAAAACGGCAAATGTCGGTTCATCGGTAAAGCTCATTTCCATCCCCACCGATTCCGGTTTCACGCATCAGACAAAACACAGACCTCCTTGTAAACGGCAAATACAAGGAGGTCTTTTCATATACACAACATATCAGGAACAAAAGTCAACCGGAAATGTTATGATTTTCAAAAGCAAGTTTAATATACATTGCCACCGCAGTTTTAATGCACTCTTCGTTCGGTGAAAAGTGCGGCGAATGAAGCGGTGCTTCGCACTCTGCTCCGACATGAAAGAAACATCCCGGAGCTCGCATAAGATAATACCCGAAGTCTTCCGTTGTCATGGTAGGTTCAGAAAGCACACAGACATTTTCTTTTGAGAAAAGTTCTTCGGCGCAGCTTTGAGCAAATTGCGTCTCATTGTCGCTGTTGACAACGCCGGGATAGCTTTCTCTGATATATATCTGAACATCACAGCCGAAAGCTTTTGCCGTGCATTCAACCGTTTCTTCAAAAATCGCCTTGACCTTTTTCCTCGTTTCCGAACCAAGTGTGCGGATTATTCCGCCGATTTTTGCCGTATCGGGAATAATGTTGACGGCACTTCCGCTTTCAAAAGTACAGATACTCAGCACCGCAGAATCGGTAGGAGAAATGTTCCTCGGAACAATTCCCTCAAGTGCAGTAACAATGTGGCTCGCAGCAACAAGTGCGTTCTTTCCGTTTTGCGGTTCCGCACCGTGGGAGCTTTTTCCGTGAACGATTACTTCAAAAACATCGGAGGCGGCATAGCTTTTTCCAAACTTCACCGCAACGGTTTTTGAGCCGAGCTCAGGTCTTACATGAATGCCGAAAGCTTGTCTGACATTATACTTTTCAAAAAGACCCGTGTCGGTAATTCTTTTTGCGCCGCCGTTTCCCTCTTCATCAGGCTGAAAAATGAGGACAACATTCTTTTTCAGCTCATCCCTGTGGGCGCTCATCACCTTTGCAGCCGCAAGAAGCGATGCAGTGTGAATGTCATGACCGCAGGCATGCATAACTCCGTCCACCTTTGAGGCATACGGAAGTCCGGTCTTTTCAAAAACAGGAAGCGCATCAATATCTGCACGAAACGCAACTGCCTGCTCTTTTCCCGCATCAATCAGTCCGATTGCTCCGGTTTCAAGCGGCTGAAAAACGGCAATTTTGTTTTCTTTGAGATATGTTTTTATCAGTTTTGTTGTTTCAGATTCACTGTTGCCGAGTTCCGGGTTTTCATGAAGCTTTCTTCTGATTGATTTCGCTTCTTCAAAAACTTCGGCGGCATATTTCAGAATTGTTTCGTTTTTCATAAACCTCTCCGTTAAAGCGACCTGCAGAATTTTTCAAGACGGTTCATGCCTTCTTTGAGTTCACTTTCGCCGCAGCAATAGCTGAGTCTGATGTGTCCGTCGCTTCCGAAACAAAAGCCCGGCACTGCGGCAAGTCCGGCTTCCTCAATCATTCTGCTGCAAAACTCACCGGAGGAAAGACCGAACTTTTCAATCGACGGAAAAGCGTAGAATCCGCCGAGCGGCGTTGTTGTTTCAAGTCCGATTTCACAAAGCCTTCCGAGAACAAAAAGCCGTCTTCTGTTATATTCTTCAACCATCGGCGAAATATCGGTTTCGAGCGCTCTGATGCACGCAGACTGTGAAAACGACGCCGTTGAAACAACCGTGAACTGATGAACAAGTTCAAGGTGCTTTTTAACTTCGCTGTCCGCCATGAGGTATCCCATTCGCCAGCCGGTCATTGCGTAAGGCTTTGAAAAACTCTGAATCACAATTATTTTCTTTTTCAAGTCCTTATATGAAGCAAAGCTTTCATATTCATCCGTATAAATCAGACTTCTGTATACATCGTCACAGATTACAAAAATGTCTCTGTCTTTAACTGCGTTATACACATTTTCAAGGCTTTCATGGCTGAGAATACAGCCGGTCGGATTGGTCGGAGAATTAAGTATTATCGCCTTTGTTTTTTCCGTGATTGAGTTTTCAAGCATTTCCCGGCTGATTTCAAAGCCGTTTTTTGCTGTGTCAAGCGGAACAAATTCTCCCCTGCACATTGTTATGATTGACTCATAAAGACCGAACGCCGGAATCGGAACAATCACTTCATCGCCCGGGTTGATTACGCCGAAAAGGGCTGTGAACAGTCCCTCTGTTGCGCCGACGGTTACAATGATTTCATCGGCTTTATAATCAAGAGAGTTTTTTTCTTTTTCAAATTGACTGATTTTTTCAAGAAGGAGTGCGTTTCCGTTGTTTGCAATATAATGAGTGTCTCCTCGGTCAAGTGAAGCTTTTGCCTCAGTTCTGACAGACAGAGGTGTTTCAAAATCCGGCTCTCCAAGTGTTAAGGAGATACAGCCCGGTGTTTGCTTTGCCTTTCGGTTATACTCTCTTATTGCACTGCGCTTCAGCGAAAAAAGCGCACTGTTCAAAAACTCTTCCATTCTTTTTCCTCTCAGTCGCAAAATTCGGGATAAATGTCAAGCGTTGCAAAATAATCCTTTGCGGTCTCTGCCCGTCTTATAAGCGTTACCGATTTGTCCTTTTTCAAAAGCAGCTCTGCGCATCTGAGCTTTCCGTTATAGTTATATCCCATTGAATAGCCGTGTGCGCCTGCGTCATGAATGACGGCAATGTCGCCGATATCTGCTTTCGGAAGAAGGCGGTCAACGGCAAACTTATCGTTGTTTTCGCAAAGCGAACCCGTCACATCATACATTGTGTCTGCTTTTTCGTTTTCCTTTCCGAGGAGCGTGATGTGGTGATATGCGCCGTAGATTGCAGGTCTCATAAGATTGCACGCCGTTGCATCAATTCCGAGATAATTCTTATAAGTTTCCTTTTCGTGAATAACGGTTGAAACAAGATATCCGTAAGGTCCCGTTACAAATCTTCCCATTTCGGTGAAAAGCGAAAGTTCCATTCCGTTTTTCTCAATCAGCTCTTCATAAACAAGTCTGACATTTTCGCCGATTCTGAGGATATCAACCGCCGAATCCTCCGGTCTGTAGGGAATTCCGATTCCGCCGGAAAGGTTTGCAAACGAGAGTGTGACTCCGGTTTTTTCCTTGATTTCGAGTGCAAGCGAAAAGACTTCTCTTGCAAGTGTCGGGTAGTAATCTTCATTGAGTGCGCAGGAGGCAAGCATTGCATGAACGCCAAAATGCTTTGCGCCGAGCGCAGAAAGCTTTTTCACGCTTTCAATGAGCTGCGCCCTCGTCATTCCGAACTTCGACTCCTTGAGCTGTCCCATAATGTCATTCTGAACAATGAAGTCCGTTCCGGGGTTATATCTCATGCAGACCGTCTCAGGTATTCCGCCGTTTTCAGAAAGAAAGTCGATGTGACTGCAATCGTCAAGATTGATGATTGCGCCGAGCTCCCGTGCAAAACGGTAATCCCCTGCCGGAGTATCGTTTGAGCTGAACATAATATTCTTTCCGGTCACGCCGAGCTTTTGCGCCAGCATGAGTTCAGTTGAAGATGCGCAGTCAAAACCGCAGCCGAGGGAAGAAAGAAGCTTTAAAATCGCCGGGTTAGGCGTTGCCTTGACGGCAAAATACTCTTTGTATCCCTTATTCCATGAAAAGGCGGTCCGGATCCTTTGAATGCAATTCCTGATTCCCTCTTCGTCATAAAGATAAAAAGGAGTCGGGAATGTCTTTTTAATTTCTTCAATTGTTGTTTTGTCAAACGGAAGACTATAATCGTGCATAAAAATCACTCCGGCTTTCAGATATTTCTCAATGCGTCAAGAATTGCGGTTTTTGAATCGGTTTTTTCGTCTTTCATTTTAATGATTCTTGCGGGCATTCCGGCAACAACGGCATTTTCCGGAACATCTTCAAGAACAACCGCTCCTGCGGCAACAACGGCGTTTTTGCCGACATGTACGCCTTCAACAACAACGGCGTTTGCTCCGACAAGTACACCGTCTTCAATGATTACCGGTGTTGCGCTTGCAGGTTCGATAACACCTGCCAGAACTGCGCCGGCTCCGATGTGGCAGCGTGCGCCGACAGTTGCTCTTCCGCCGAGTACTGCGCCCATGTCAATCATTGTTCCCTCGCCGATAACTGCGCCGATATTGATGACTGCGCCCATCATTATTACAGCGTTCTTTCCGATTGAAACCTTTTCCCTGATGATTGCGCCCGGCTCAATTCTTGCGGGAATATCCTTGATAT
>JAEDHZ010000135.1 GCA_016292705.1 Clostridiaceae bacterium | reverse complement strand
GATAAGGCTCAACGGGAAGTTCTGAGCCCATATCCTCTGAAGCTTGTCGGTCGGGTGAGCACCGTCAATTGAATATTCACCAGGCAGAAAAGCGTCAGGATCATCCGGGTTTGCAGAAATATCGTTGAAGTTGACATAGCCGTCGTGAAGTTTCTGCGCCGCAGCTGTTGTTGCAAGCCACTCGTTGACATCAAGCGCTATCTGCCAGTCATGCTTGAACTCAGCCTCGGTGCGGACATACTTTGCCCCCGTTCCGAGATAGTTACGGTCATTGCCCTTCCACTGGGTAATACCGATGACAATAACCTTTATTCCGGCTTTATGAAGCTTATCAAATGCCTGCTTAAAGTAGTCAATAAGCTCCTGCGCAGTGGGCTGTTTGATACCGGGATACATTTCCTGAATATCCTTACAGACCGGATGCATTATATCGTTTGCACCGATTTTTATAATTGCATATTTTACGCCCGACTGCGAGAGAACATCAACATCAAGTCTTTTGAGCATTGATTCTCCGAAGATAAATGATCCGTATCCGAGACCGTCGCCACCGAGACGGTTGCCGATAATACCCTTTCCGAGAACACCAACATTGCGTGTTCCGGTGTTGAAAATCTCCTCGCCAAGGTACTTCGGGAATTCATTTGAAACGGTTGAGTCACCTATAACGGCAACAGAATATCCCTTATCGTCCGAAAGAACATCAACCGCTTCGATGCACGGAGTTACCTTGATAAAACTATATGCCAGATGAAGTCCCATGTTGAAACCAAACTGTTTGAGAACAGCAATAACAATCTCGTTGTCAATGTCAAATGAGCTTGACATAAGCAAATGTTTTGAACGGGTCTGATCCTCACCGAGTGCAAGATATGACTCAGCGCCGGACAATCCCATTGTCGTTATCTCATTGAGCTTTTTGACATACATACTTACTGCAATACTCTCCATTGCAGTAACATTGAAACTCACCGGATCGGAATAAACATAGCTCCTTGCAGGAATGGTAATTGAAGGCGAACCGCCCAAAGTTATGTAGCGCAAGGTAGTGTCATCAATTGCCGAGCCAGAGGTCGTTCTTGCAACTGTTGCGCTATAAATTGTAACAGGCTTATCTCCGTGTATATTGGAAAAACGTATGCGGATTTTTGAACCGCTTGCAGTCGGAGTAAGGACTGTTCTAACAGTAACCTTCTCAACCGCTGCAGTAATATTGTTATATCCCTGGATACCAATCTTCGTTGGAGCGGTTGACCATGCGCCGATCCATTTTTCGTCCTCAGCCGCAGAGGAAACAAGCGTTGCGCAAGCAAACGCCGCCAGAACAAAAACGGCAAAGAAGAAGCTTTTCAAAACCTTTTTCATGTTACAGACTTCCTTTCCGTAAAACAAAACATTTTACTTCAAAACATAATTATTTGATAATACTAAAACCATAAAAAGTCAACATTATTGCCGATTGATAAATAAGATGCTAAGCTCTTACTTCTTTGAAACAGTCTTTTTCTTTTTTGCAGAAGATCCATGCTGAGTTTTTTTGATAAGACTGATGAAATATAGTATTACTACAGCAAGAGCAAGGACTTCAAGAATAATGAACCATGTTGAGGTTATAACAGATCTGACACCAGTCATCGCAAGGCGGAAAAGGCTAAGCTTAACATCATTTGCAGCAACAAGGTTAATTGCTGCAATCTCATCGCCGGCATAAAATATTTTTGCCTGACAAATAACCTCTCCTGCCTTTATCGGTGCGGAAAGCTTATCCGGAAGCGTTTCCTTTATTGGTTCAATGAGCACGGAATCGCTTGTTGCTCCAATAGGAACGAGGGCTGAAATCTCCTTTTCCGGAACAAGTCGAAGTGTATCGCCGTTCTTCCCGGCAATAACATTGACAACGGTTACTGTTTGGTTTGCCGTTGCAACAACCCTGAAGCGGATATTATCATACACCCACGCAACAAGCTTTTTTGCATCGGCAACCGCCGTGTTTTCCTCTGAACCGTCGGAATCAATGTCCTTATATTCTCCTCCCATTACCACGGTCAGATATGAGTAACCGTCCTGAGAGGATACGGCAGCAATGCACTCGCCCGCCTTTTCTGTCGAGGTCTGCTTTCCGCCGGTTATTGAAGGGTGATAATAAAGACTGATAGTCTGGTTGAGCATTTTGTTTGAGGCACTGTAGGTTCGCTCTTCATTTAACTGTGTTTGCGGCAAAACAACTTCGGATGCTGAAAAAGCCTCACTGAATGCCGGATAGTTGAGCGCATACTTTATGATTTTGGCAACATCTTCGGCGCAGGTATACTGTCCTTCCTCATCAAAGCCGGTGATGTTCCTGAGCTTTGTGTTTGTGCAGCCTATCTTATCGGCAAGAGCCTGCATTGTGCTGACAAAAGAAGATGAAGCACCGGAAATACTGCTTGCAACAACGCTCGCAATATCATTTGCACCGTATACAATAAGTGCATCAATAAGCTGTTTTTTGGTATAGGTCTCCCCTGCTTTCAGGTCTGCAACACGCACGCCATAAGTATATTCGACAAGAGAAAGCGATTTTTCCGTTACTTCGACAGTTTCCTCAAGGTTACCCCAGCTTTCGATTGCAACAAGTGCTGTAAGGAGTTTTACAAAAGCTGCGGGGGAAACACTTTTTTTCTCGTTTTTGTTGAACATTATCGAGTCATCATCAAGACTCATCATGTAGTATATTTTTGTGTCAAGCTTTTTTGTTAGGTCGGTTTCGTTGTTATAGCTTGCAAGAGCAGTGCCCGGCGCAAAGATTGCAGAAATAACAATAATCAGCAAAACAATAACTGCCGAGAGCCTTTTCATACCATTCATTATACACTGACATCCTTCCGTCTGTTTTTTTGAAACGATTGCAAAACGCAAAAAATTGTGTTATATTTATATAAAATCCAAAGCACAGAATTTATTCGTTTAATTATAACAATTATTTCGCCGAAAATAAAGCTTTTCGGTAAATTAAATTTAAATTTACATTTTCTGTTTCGTGAAAGGAGCTTCCGGAAAAAATTTCGGGGCTTTCGGTGGTTAAAATGATCTATGTTACCGGAGATACACACGCAGTACTCTCCCGTTTTGATGACACTCGCCTGAATGCACTCAAAAAAGATGATGTTCTCATTGTGTGCGGAGACTTCGGCTTCCTCTGGGACGGCTCAAAGGAGGAAATGAACGCTCTTAAAAAACTGTCAAAGAAAAAATATACAATCTGCTTCATTGACGGAACACACGAAAACTTTGATATGCTTTCAAAGCTCAAAGTAAAAAAGTGGCACGGCGGAAAGGTTCATCAGATCGCCGGAAATATTCTTCATCTTATGCGAGGTCAGGTTTTTGAACTTGAGGGAAAAAGAATCTTTACAATGGGCGGCGGAGAAAGCCCGGATATTGAAATCCGCTTTGAAATGAACACCTGGTCGGAAAAGGAAATTCCAACCCGTGACGAGCTTGTTGAGGGTGTTGATAATCTTCAAAAATACGGCGGAAAGGTGGATATAATCATCACTCATGAGCCGCCGGCAAAAATTAAAGAGTTTTTGCTGCTTGACCGTGTGGGTGTGACCGGAATCACCGCAATTAACACCTATCTTGAAGATGTTGGAAAGACCTGCGAGTTTGATCACTGGTTTTTTGGCTCGCTACATCTTGACAAGGTGATTTCAAAAACTCATGTTTCGCTTTTCAACGGAATCTTTAATGCTGTCACAGGAGAGGAAATCAAAAAATAACATTCTTTCATAAAGAACAACAAAACCGCACGCCTGCTGTTTTCCCGGTGTGCGGTTTTGTTGTTCGATCTGAAAATTTTTCATTCCAACATTCATCCGAACACGGCGTTGACAAGCATGCAGAAAACAATTCCGTATAATGTCGGTATAAGAAAAGAAAGCAAAGTCCACTTCAAACTTTTTGTTTCCTTCCATATTGTCAACATCGTTGTTGAACAAGGGAAATGCATCAGTGAAAAGAGAATGAAGCATATACCTGTAACTGCCGTCCAACCGTTTTGTGCGAGAACAAAAAAAACCGAAGAAATATTTTCTGCCTCAACAAGAGCGCCCTGCGAGGTATAGCACATCAGAGCGACAGGCAGCACAATCTCGTTTGCCGGGAATCCGAGTATGAACGCAAGAAGAACAACTCCGTCAAGACCTAGCAGTTTCCCCGGGAAATCAAGCAGCTGCGCAATGTGGGCTACTATTGCAGAATCTCCGATTTTTATGTTAGCAAGTAGCCAGATTACAAGACCCATTGGTGCAGAAACGCAAACTGCTCTTGAAAGAACAAACAGCGTGCGGTCAAAAATGCTTCGAACAAGAACCGAACCGATTTTCGGAACACGATATGGGGGCATTTCAAGTGTAAATGCCGAACTTTCACCTTTAAGAACTGTTTTTGATAGTATAAATGATGCTGAAAAGGTTGCAAGCACACTGAAAATAATTACCAAAGTCAGTATTCCTGCGGCGGCAAAAGGTCTGACAGACCTTGCAAGCGGTGCAGCAAAAAACATTGAAATAACAGCAATAATGGACGGAAAGCGTCCGTTGCAGGGAACAAAAGCATTGGTAAGAACAGCGATAAGCCTTTCCCTCTTTGAATCAATTATCCGACAGCCGACAACTCCGGCGGCATTGCAGCCGAGTCCCATGCACATGCAAAGGCTCTGTTTTCCGCAGGCATTGCACTTTTTGAAGCAATGGTCAAGATTGAACGCAACACGGGGAAGATAGCCAAAATCTTCAAGCAGGGTAAAAAGCGGAAAAAAGATTGCCATAGGCGGCAGCATAACCGAAACCACCCATGCCATTGTGGTATACATCCCGTCTATAAGCGGTCCGGTCAGATATGAACCAAAGCGCAGTCTTCCGAGTAAATCCCTAAGTTTGTCGCCAACGGAGAAAAGGAAACGGGAAAGCAGTTCTGACGGATAATTTGCAGCATAAATAGTTATAAAGAGCACGAGAGAAAGGAGCAACAACATCACAGGTAT
>JAEDHZ010000134.1 GCA_016292705.1 Clostridiaceae bacterium | reverse complement strand
CGACCGTGAACAAATGAACCGGAGGTCATTCTGTAGGTTGCGGTTGGTGAATGGAAAGAGCTGATATAAAATGTTGACGCAAGGGCAAAAACAGTTATTGGCTCAATCACCCATTCCGTGCCGAAAACAAGCTCAATGAACTCCGAACCGAAAGCAAACATTCCCGAAGCGCAGAAGCCGTATACCCAGCCGCAGATGAACACCATTGTTTTGAAAACGGAATACTTTTTTTCTTTGTCAGCTGTTGCATTGAGGTTTCCGATACTTGCAGTTACTGCTTTCGGAATCTGATCAACAACTGCGGATATCGCAGTGATTATCATCCGGTAGTTGTCCGAGAAACCAACGGCTTCAAGACTTATCAGCCTTGTAATAATAATGTTATCTGTCCCATTCATAACTGCGCTCCCTATTTTATAAATCAGGAGTGCACCGACACCGGAAAAAACCTCTTTTTGCTCTTTTTTTGAAAGCTTTTTAATTTTCTTTCCTTTAATCTCCGGATAGAGCCTGTTTGCCCTTGAGGCAAGAATGATGTTTTCAATCATCATCAACAAAAACTGAACCGAAAGATAGGCATAAAAGCTTCTGAACTCCAAAAGCACCCAGACCTGAAAAATAACACGCAGAAATTTGAAGACAATTCCGTAGGCAGAAATTATGTAGCTTTTTTGAGCAGCACTGATAAGCGTCTGCTTATATGCAATGAAATATGAAACGCCTGTGTTTAACAGATAGAAAAGATAAATCACTATAAGGTTTTCCGGAATATCGGGTTCGCTTTTGATTATCGAGCCAAAAAAAGGAATTACTGCAAGACCTGCAAGAATAACAAAGCTTCCGATTACTGCGTATGCGGTTTTATAAAGTTGCATCAGAGACGCAATCTTTTCCCGGTCATCCTGCGCAATAGGTTTATAGAGATGAAAAGCAATCACCTGGGCAATTCCGAGTTCCGCAAAGGACAAAAGCGTTAAAACATTGGAAAAAAGTCCGCTGATTCCAAGATAGGTTTCACCGAGAGTTTTTATGAACACTGAACGAAGAGCAAAACTCAACAGCGTATATAAAGCATACGAAGCAAGGGAGACCACAAGGTTTCTTGTGCTGTTTTTCTTTCTTGATGAATCCATCATGCGCCTCCTTTTCAAGCCCCGTCAGATTTGTTTATCAATTCTTTCAGCTTTTCGAGATCAACATCCTCGCAACCGCAAAGAGAGTTTGCATGCGCCGATCTTTTGTCCTCCGGCGGCAAAGTCATATAATCTTTTCCGTAGGTAATTTCGAGATATGCTTCATAGCCGCACGGAACTCTCATTGAGACACCCTCAAACGGCATTTCAATACTCTTGCGGCATACATCCTCTTCTTTGAATGTTGAAATCTTATAGCTGTAGCATGAACCCCAGTTGGTAACATATCCGCAATCCGAATTTCTGTCCGCCGTCATAATACGATTCCGTAACTTATCAATATTCTCAAAGCTGAAAGACGCAGAAAGGAGTCTGAAAACACACTGAACAAGAAAATTTTTTGCTTTTGCCCCTTTTCCGGTCTGTGCTTTGATAACCTTGAACCGTTTTGTATGATACAGTATGATTTTTGAAAGATTCTGAACAGCCCGGAACAAGTGCCGTTTTATGTTCGTTTTGTCGTAGACAAAAATATCAACGCAAAGGTCGCTCCTTTTCCCATTATTGTTGACATAGCAAAGCTTTGGGTACTCCTGATAATATAATCTGTCCCCGTCCGGATTCACAAGCAAAAATCCATCAGGGAGATTCTTTTTGAAAGATGACAAAAGCTTGTCGTAATCCTCTCTGCGAATAATTACATCAATATCGTCATCCCACGGAATGAACCCCCTGTGGCGGACGACGCCGAGCAAGGTTCCGCCCGTTGCGTAATAGTCTATTCCTGCCGTTTCACATTGCCTTTTGAACTCGGCAAAAAGCCCGAGCAAATACAGATGCGCTTTTTCAATCGATGAGTCTTTTTCGTTCATAATCATCATTCCCGTTCAGTCAGATTCATCATACGCCCAAAACATTCATGACCTTTTCCGTCCAGGAATCGAGCGAGTACTTTTCAAGCAAAAGCTTTCTGTTATATTCGGCAGCTTCCTTTGTCATCGGCGTTTCCTTACATTTTTTCAAAGCAGCAGCAAGGCTTTCGGCATCACCTGTTTTAAAAACAAAAACATTCCTCATTTCCAAAGCCCAATTTGTTCCCTCAATATCGGATATGACACACGGAAGTCCGGAATACAACGCTTCGGCAACAGCGATTGCAAAACCTTCAGTGATGCTTGCCGAAAGAAAAATGTCTGCATTATCATATAGTGAAGCAACATTATCCGTCGGTTCAACGGTATCGAGCCACTGCGGATTTTCGCTGAACCGTTCGGAAATATATGCTTTCGTTGCCGGTTGGCAGGAGACACGAAGAAGCAAGCCGTTTGTGTCCCTTTCAAAAGCGTCGCAGGCTGTATCAAAGCCTTTGACCTGCGGTTGCCATCCGAGAATCAGAACCCGTTTTTTCTCATTGGGATAGCTTTCCTTTATATGAAGGCGTGAAAAATCAACACCGTTACAAATTGTGCAAGCCTTCTTTTTCCCTGCAACAGCAATCAACTTTTTCCCGACAGCCGGCGAAACACCAATGGAAAAAGTCCTGCAGGCGCCGATAATTCTGTATTTGATTAAGTATTTCAGCTTTCTTGATATCGAGTCGGTTCTAATGTTCATTCTGCAATGCCAAACACTGCGGGTAAACGGCGCTGCTATCCGTGACGAGATATCCCAACCGCAGAAATGCGAATAAATCACATCTGGCTGCTCATATTTGAATATTTTCTTCAACACCTTTATTGTTGAGAAAGAATAAGGCGCATAGGAAAGATAATATACCTTTTCTCCTTTGAACAACGATGTCCACTCCTGCGCCTTTGCTTCATCCGGAAAAACAAAGACAATTTTTCCGCCCTTTTCTTTCACCTTTTTGTTGAGCAAAAGCACTGAAGGAATAAAGTTTCCGGAATACGGTGCGGCATAGCTTGCAAGCAAAGCAATGTTCATTTTTTCACCTCAAGTTTTATGTGTCTTTCACAGCGAACCCAGTTTTGCCACATATTGAGGACAAAAAGCTGAGATGAATAGATGTTCTTGAAAACTGACTCCTTTTCTTCAACAACTTCCGTCGGCAATCCGGTCAGCGCACGATTTTCCTGTTCGGTAACAGTTGTGTAAATATCCTTGTCAAACGCTTCAACAACTGCTTTATGCACTCTTTTGTGCATTTCATGGCCGTATTCTCCGCTTTCGCCATGGGTATATACTTTGTTGAAATTTCCCCGTGACAGAACAAGTCTGACATATCCTGACAGTAAGTCTTCCCTTTTATCCTTTGAAGTCAGAGGGAAATATGTGTAATTTACGCCGTAATGCCTCATTGAGTTTTTAAATTCCCTCATCCTTTTTAGGGACTTCCCGTTAGTCATCAAAGCCACAAACGGTTTTTCATTTTTCAGAACGGTATGAAAGAACAAAGCCTCATCATCAGGGTGAGCAACAAAAAGAACGGTCTTTTCCTCTATGGGCTTTTTATCGTTTTTCAGATGGTGCAAAGCGCACAGAAGCGCACCGAATGAGCCATGATAAATTCTTGACAAAAAATCAAAAATATTTTGCTTCATCACTCTTCCTCCGTCAACTCATCAAACAGCCTTTCATGCGCTCTGACTGTTTCCGCCATGCTGAATTTTTTTCCACGGACACTCGCTTTTTCGGCATAATCCTTTCTGAAACGCTCATCGGTCACGAGCCTTTCAAGAGCCGTGTAAAACTCCTCTTCGCTTTTTGCAACAATGCCGAATTCATTGTTTTCGCCAAGAAGCTCTGTCATTCCGGAACAAGCTGTTACAACGCACGGAAGTCCCAGAACAAGCGCTTCGGTGGTTGCGGTGCTGAAGCCTTCAAAATACGACGGCAAAGCAAAAATGTTGCAACGGGAAAGAATTCTGTAAGGATTGGTTTGATAGCCGGCGAAAACAAAGTCTTTTTCAATCCCCTTTTCTTTGAGGGCAGCTGTTAATTTTCTCTCAAGCGGACCGGTTCCGATCAGAATGAAGCGATGTGGAATGTTTTTTGCATAGAGGATTTCATGCGCTTTCAAAAGTCGCAGAACCCCTTTGTTTTTGATAATCTTTCCAACAAAGCAGATTTTTATCGCATCATCCGAAAGGAAAGCTTCCTCAGCTTTTTCCCGGCTTTTTTTCAAAATCGTTTCTGTTTCATTGACATTATAAAGGCATACCGTTTTTTCATCAAGGTTGTTATAAGAACAAAAATTCCCGACAATATCCTTTGACACACAGACAATGCGGTCAAAGGAAGCATAAATGCGGTCGGCCTCCTCTTTGCTTTTGAAACAGCCGCAGTAAAACGAATCATCAAGTTCACGGTGTATCCAGCAGATTTTTTTCGTATTCTTGTCCTTGCATCCTGAAACAATCCGTGCAGTTATTCCCTCAAGATAGGAAACAACAATATCGAAATGTTTTTCACCGACAAGTCTTTTGTAAACTCTCTCCGGAGGAAGATACTTGAACAGAATACGATTTCCACGGAAAACTTTTTTGAACAGGGAAAGATACTCAACTTCCCTCTTCAAAAAGCGTTTGTTCACTCCGCCGTCAAAAACTGCGGCGACTGTAATATTATACTTTTCACACGGGAGATTGTTAACAAGGTTCACAAGAACCTTTTCAGCCCCTCCGCCGTCAAGTGTATGAATTACAAAAAGGATTTTCTTCATTTTATCATCCTCTTAAAAATACCATCCTAAAACATCACTGATATATTCCATGTTCCAGTTTACATCCATCTGATACCAGAACCATATACAATAAAGGACGCCAAAAGCAAAGACAATAGTATTGCGTTCCTTGCCGGATTTGAAGCAATATCTGAACAAAGCCGGATATGTCAGAAGCTGATAGATTGTAAAATATTCCGCAAAGCGTGCCATAAGATTTCCGCCGACAATTGATGCGGCAATAAAAAACGCT
>JAEDHZ010000133.1 GCA_016292705.1 Clostridiaceae bacterium | reverse complement strand
ATTGACCACGGTCAGCTTGTTTTCCTCAAAGACCTTGCTTGAAACCTTTGCGCCAAAGATATCCTCAGTGTCAAATGCCGGGAAATTGAGCCATTCCTTTTCTGCGGCGGTTGACTGCGTTGTGTCGGTCGGTGTGCTTTCAGCTTCCTTTTCTGTTGAGGAAGCGGCGGTTTTGTCTGTTCCCTTGCTTTCTTCGGCAACAGTACCGTTCTGAGCAGAGGTGTTTTGCTCAACACTGCTGCCCGGAGAGGTTTCAACCGGTTCGTTCTTTGTGCAGCCACAAAGAACACCAAAGATGAGGGCGAATGTGCAAAGGAGTGCGAGACACTTTTTCATAGGTAGTCCTCCATATAATTTTAATATGATTCGGTGTTACGCCCAAAGCTCTTCGGCAAGCTTTTCGAGTGCATTAACCGTGCTTTCCTTAACGGCGGAGCGGATTGTCACGGTGTTTTCGCAGAAGGTGAGGTTCTTGCATTTTTCAAGGTCGGCCTTCATCAGCTTTGCCGCTGTGGGAGCCCATGAGCCGTTTTCAATGAAAGCGACGGTGCGCTTCTGGAAGTTGTGCTCGGTGAGGTGGTCAATGAAGTGCTTCATGAACGGGAAGTACTGACCGTTATATGTGGTGGTTGCAAGAACGAGCTTTTCGTGGCGGAAAGCGTCCTCAACAGCTTCAGCCATATCCTCCCTTGCAAGGTCAACGGTGAATGCTTTCGGGCAACCGCGCTTTTTGAGCATTTCGCAAAGCAGTTCGGCAGCACCCTTTGTGTTTCCGTAAACGGAGGTGTAGGCTATCATAACGCCCTTTGTTTCAACATCATAGGATGACCAGATGTTGTATTTTCCGATGTAATGCTCAAGATTCTCGCTGAGAATCGGGCCGTGGAGCGGACAGATTATCTTGATGTCAAGCTCGGCGGCTTTTTTGAGCAATGCCTGCGCCTGCATACCGTATTTTCCGACAATGCCGATGTAATATCTTCTTGCTTCGCAGTCCCAGTCTTCATCGGCGTCAAGCGCACCGAATTTTCCGAAAGCGTCTGCGGAGAAAAGTACCTTGTCCTTGCTGTCATAGCTCACCATTACCTCAGGCCAATGAACCATCGGAGCAAAAACAAAGCTCAATGTGTGTTCACCGAGGGAGAGGGTGTCTCCGCTCTGAACGGAAACGGTTTTTCCTTCAAGCGGGAAGGAGAAGAAGTTTTCCATCATTGCAAAGGACTTTGCATTGGAAACGAGCTTTGCTTGCGGGAATTCCTCAACAAATTTTCCGATGCTTGCCGAATGATCCGGCTCCATGTGGTGAACGATGAGGTAGTCGGGAGCTTTTCCTCCGGTTGCGGTTTTGATGTTTTCAATCCATTCCTCGCTGAAATTACCGTCAACTCCGTCCGTAACAGCAATTTTTTCGTCAAGAATTACATAGGAATTATATGCCATTCCGTTCGGAACAATGTACTGACCTTCAAACAGGTCAAGGCTGCGGTCATTCACACCGACATATTTAATATCATTCGTAATAGTTACCATTTTTTATCCTCCTGATTTTGAACATCAAAGTAATTATACTTTTTGCAGTATAAATCGTCAATAGCCTTCAGGATTTTTTTCAAACGATTTTTTGGAAATGAGGTATATAGTGGTTACAAGTATTAAAACTACTATTTATAGTAAGTAACACTTGATTATATTCAACTTTTGGTGTATAATAATACAGTATAATCAGCGGTATGCACAAAACGGCAGACGGCTGTTTTCCGGCGGACGGGTGTCCGCTTTCTTCAGAAAGGAAGGATGTCACAATGGTAAGGAATAAGGTTAAGCTCATGATAGCCGGAGCAGAATATGCTCTTCTCACCGAGGAGGATGTGAAGTATGTCTCCGATCTCGGGAAAGAGGTTGATCTTGAAATAGATAAAACAATGAAGGCTAACCCCAGAATTTCAACAACTCAGGCGGCTATCCTCACAACGCTCCAGTATGCAGACAGCTGCAAAAAGGCTACCGTTTCCGCAGACAGACTGCGTGAGCAGATCAAGGATTACCTTGACGATGCCTCAAGCGCAAAGACCAAGGCTGACCTTGCAAAGCATGAGGCGGAAAAAGCAAAGCGTGAGCTTGAAAACGCCAATCTTGAAATCGAACGCCTTAAAGCGCAGCTTTCAACCGTCCTTGAACAAATCAGCCCCAAAAAGCGCAATGAACAGAAAAACTGAAATTCTTGCTCCGGCGGGCTCTTTTGAATGTGTGCTCGGCGCTGTGCGCTGCGGTGCGGATGCGGTCTATCTCGGTACGAGGGACTTCAATGCCCGGCGCAATGCGGAAAACTTTGATTTTGAAGAGCTGAAAAAAACAGTTGAATATTGCCACGCAAGAGGTGTCAAGGTTCACCTTGCCCTTAACACTCTCATTTCCGATGAGGAATTTGATTCGGCATTGCTTGTTGTTAAGCACGTTTGCGCCCTCGGTGTTGACGTGCTTATTTTGCAGGATCTCGGGCTTTCGTTTTTTGCAAAGGAATGTGCACCGATGCTTGAAAGACACGCTTCAACGCAGATGTCCGTTCAGACTGCCGCCGGACTCCGCCTGCTCAAAGGGCTTGGCTTTTCCCGTGCCGTGCTTCCCCGTGAGCTTTCAAAACAGGAGATTGCCGGGCTCAGGAAGTCAACCGATATGGAGCTTGAAATGTTCGTTCACGGAGCGCTTTGCATGTGTGTTTCCGGTCAGTGCTATATGAGCGCAATGCTCGGTTCACGCAGCGGAAACCGCGGGCTTTGCGCCCAGCCGTGCAGGCTTCCCTTTTCCTCCGGAGAACCGGGCAGACACGACCTGAGCCTCAAAGACCTTTCCCTTGTTGATGAGCTTCCTGCACTTGCCCAACTCGGGATTGACTCTTTTAAAATCGAGGGCAGGATGAAAAGACCGGAATATGTTGCCGCAGCAGTGACAAGCGCAAGGCAGGCTCTCTCCGGAACATTCCACAGCGAAACCGAAGAAAAGCTCAGGGCTGTTTTTTCCCGTTCGGGATTCACCAAAGGCTACTTTGAAAACAGTCGTGGGCCGCAGATGTTCGGAACAAGGCGCAAGGAGGATGTTACGGCGGCATCCGCAAAGACACTGTCCTCTCTCAGGAATCTTTATTCAAAGGAGATGCCCCGTGTCGGCGTCAGCTTCCTTTTGAGCGTGCTTGAGGGCGAGAAAGTCTCTCTTTGCGCAAGAGCAGGGGAAAAGACTGTTTTTGTTTTGGGAGATACTGTTCCGGAAAGGGCGCAGAACAAGCCGCTTTCAAAGGAACTTCTTTCCTCGTGGCTTTCAAAATGCGGAGGCACTGCGTTTTATCCGCAGGAAATTGAAATTGAGCTTGATGAAGGTTTGACTGTTGCCGCCGGAGAGGTCAACAGACTGCGCCGCGAGGCTCTTGAAAAGCTTGAAAAAGAGCTGAGTTGTGTAAAGTCTATAAACTTTACAGATAAAAATACGGCCGTTTTGCCGCACACGGCATTGCAGGAAAAAAAATACCGTCTCATTCTTTCAGACGGGGAGCAGATTCCGGAAAATCTCAGCAATGTTGAAAACTTGTTTTTCCCGTTGAACATTGAGGAAAAGTATGTTGAAAGCGTGAAAAACAAGGGGATTTCGATTGGAATCGACATTCCTCGTGCTCTTTTCGGTGTTGAAAGCAAGGTTAAAGAGCAACTCGAACGGGTGAAAAAGCTCGGCATTACCGAAGCGATTTGTTCAACACTTGATTCTGTTGCGCTTGCAAAGGAATGTGGCTTTACCGTTCACGGAGGATTTGCACTGAATGTTTTCAACGGCAGGAGCGCCGCCGTTCTTGAACAGCTTGGTGTAAAGTCGATAACCTTGTCACCCGAACTTACCCTTTCGCAGTGCGAAAGAATCGGAGGGGCGGTTTTGCGCTCGGTAATTGCCTATGGCAGACTGCCGCTTATGCTTGTGCGCAACTGTCCGATAAAGAACACAAAGACCTGCGCCGAATGTCGGGGCAAAGGTTTTCTGACGGACAGGATGGGCGTGCGCTTTCCCGTTTTGTGCCGTGGTTATTATCAGGAGATACTGAACTCAAAAGTTATCTATCTCGGCGACAGACAGGACGAAATAAAGAATGTTGATTCGCTGACCTTCCTCTTCACAAAGGAAAAACGGGAAACCGTTGATGCTGTGCTGGACGCATACAGAAAAGGAAAGGGAGCAAAAGGAGAATTTACACGCGGACTTTATTACCGCGGTGTTGAATGATATATAAGAAGGAAGTGACTTTTATGCCGAAAAGAAAAGACTATCTTTCGTGGGACGAATACTTTATGGGTGTTGCCATCCTTTCCTCCTATCGAAGCAAGGACCCGAACACGCAGGTCGGAGCCTGCATTGTCAACAACAAAAACCGGATAATGTCCGTCGGCTATAACGGATTGCCGGTCGGCTGCAATGATGATGAGTTTCCCTGGGACAGGGACGGAGAGGCTTATGACACAAAGTATCCGTATGTCTGCCATGCGGAACTCAATGCCATCCTCAACAACGCAGGTGCACCGCTTGAGGGTTGTCGGATTTATGTTGCGCTTTTCCCGTGCAACGAATGTGCAAAGGCAATCATTCAGAGCGGAATCAAAGAGGTTGTGTATCTTTCCGATAAGTATGACAACACCCCGATGAATCTTGCCTCAAAAAGGATGTTCAATGCCGCCGGAGTGAAGCTCACCAAGCTGACACCGGATAAGGACAGCCTTTTGCTTGATTTCAGAGAAGAAAAAATCTGAACGGGAGAGAAAGAATGAAAAAAGCAAAAAAGACGCTCTCGGTTATCGTTGCGCTTTGGCTGTGCCTTTCGTGCACGGTGACTTCTTTTGCAACGACTTCCGTCACAATTTCAAATCCGTATAAGAATATTGACTGGAGCACGGTCAACACCTATAAAGCTGCGCTTCATACCCACACAAACGCTTCGGATGGTGACAACACTCTCCTGCAATCGCTTGAACGCCACGCCGAGGCGGGATTTGACATCGTTGCAACCACAGACCACGGAACTGTTGACCGGGGCTGGAGAAAG